>JAHEHB010000330.1 GCA_024644775.1 Deltaproteobacteria bacterium | reverse complement strand
GCTTTATCCTTTCCGTAAACCAGAAACAAGATGTGCCTGGCGCTGTTCAAAACCAAATAAGTGAACGTTAAACGGAAGACATTCGGGTTTCCACCTTTAACGCTGATGACCCATGATTGTAACGGATAAGTAAAAGCGTGCTTCGGGAATAATGAGGCCGTATGTCCGTCTTTACCGATACCGAGCAGAATGAGGTCAAACACCGGATCATCGCTGCCGATACTTTGAAAGAAGGTCTTGAGTGTCATCTGGTAAAGTCCGGCCCCGTCTTCCGGATGTGCCTTTACAGGCATGGGGTATATTTGATCGAGGGGTATCGGAATTTTTTCCAATAAATCCTTTCGAGCAGTACCGAAGTTGCTGTCCGGATGATCAACGTCCACCATTCGCTCGTCCACCCAGAAAATATATGTTCTCTCCCATGAGATGTCGGAAAGGTACGGCTCTTTGGACAAGCGCCCGTGCACACCTCTGGGCGTGGACCCTCCGGAAACGGCAACGACAAACCGGCCTCGATCCGAAATACTCTTTTTTGCGATTTCGCAAAACATTTCGGCCCCCTTTTCGGCCAGTCGATTTGAATCCGGCACAATGATCCGCTTTGTATGATCCGACATATCAAATCCTTGTTTTTAGGTAGTGTCCAGCCATAAATGGTCTTTTTGCCCGATTACCGATTCAGGTATGATTAAATGCTTACATGGAAAAAAGCGCTATGATGATTTTCCATAATAACGGCGATAAAGGGAAAGCGTATCCGGTTTTTTCCACACCCGTTGCCACAGATATGCGACCAAAAGACGGATTACCAATACCGAATGCTTGAACCCGTCGGAACGCCAGCGACGCGTTGAAACCAACGCATTTCCAAAAAGAAAAATCCGGCGGCCTACCCGATGCATCCGAAGACTGAACTCGACATCTTCCATAAGCGGTATTGAGGGAAATAGATTCTGTCTTACCACCGGTTTTCGCCGAAAAAACTGCACCTGATCACCAAAACTGATTCCGAAAAACACAGCGCGAAAGTCGTTGGCAAATTCCAACAGGCGAAGAAGCCCGCCGTTTTCGTTAAAAACACTTCCCACCGCACCACCGGCAAGGATGGGTTGCTTTGAAAGGACATTGAGAATTTTTTGAAATGTCGGTGCAGTAACCAAAGTATCGGCATGAACGATGGCAATCACATCCCCCCGGGCGTTCTGAATACCGGCATAAATTTGTTCTCCACGGCCGTTATCCGTTGTCGAAGACGATGTTAGTTCGACGACTCTTGCCCCGGCTTGCTTTGCCAGATCGACGGTATGATCTGTTGACCCACCGTCAACGATAATGATTTCTTCAACGGCAGCATCTTTCTTCAGCGCCTGTATACACATGCTGATACGGGCCGCTTCATCTCGGACAGGTATGACCACCGATACCGATCGGGTAGGATGACTGTCAACGGGCATTCTCATATGATGCCATGTGATATAAATATCGTGTAACAACAGCAGCCAGAAGGGCGACCATTCCAAAATTTGTATCTCTATGGGGAGGTGCCATCGACCGGTATGATGGTAGATTCCATTGGCGACAAAATACCCGCTGATGGTCAGGCAGAGGAGTGTCCAGGATTTGGTGGGTCGCAACACCAAAAAAGGAATGATCCAGCTGATATACCAGAAATGGATGGTTGGAGCCAAAACCAGAAGCACACCCACAGCAAAAAAAGAACCTGAAATGGGATCATTTATAAAACGCCGGCTCCGTTGAGGATGAAAGTAAATATATCCAAATAAAAGTGTTGTACCCAAAAGTATTTTACAGAGCGTTGTGGCCGGGCGGGTTCCGCCAAGCGCTGCCATCAGTAACCCATGGACGGATCCGTTAAAAGCATAGGTTTCACCGAATTTGATAAGTCCGTATAACGGTTGCCATGGGTCTTCGGATATAAACGGTACATAAGGAAGAACCGTCACCAGAAGTGTCACCCACAGGTATTTTATGGTATCCCGACGAATCAAAAACGGCAGCATCACCACTGCAACATATTTGGATTGCACGGCAAGGCCCATAAAAAGATACATCCATGTCCAACGCTTTTGATCATAGCAAACTAAGGCCGCCATATAGAAAAAAATCATGATGGAATCGAAATGACCCTGACCGGCGAAACCGTAGAGGATCACCGGATTAAAGGCATATAAAATGGACCACCTTGGCTCCAGATGCCGGTATTGAAGAAGCATGAACAGGGCGCCCAGTGTGCCGATATCGAACAGCATCATCATTGTTTTCATGGCCAGGGGCGTGTGGCTGACCCAAACCAGAAGGGAAAAGATACACAGCATCAATGGCGGATATGCTGCCGGAATTTGGGGGTGATTGATCTTTTCGAAAAACGGATCATTTTTTGCGATATCGGAAGAAGAGAGATCGTCCGGGGAATACATGTATGGATTGATGCCCTCGTGGATCAGACGGCCCTCCCAGAGATACCGGTTGATATCGTCCGAGGGCTCATGGGGCAACAACGCCAGACGGCAGACAAGTGCAATAATTAGAATCAATATCCAACTTTTAGATCTGGATAATCCCCTGGGCCATGTCAGAAGCATGATCAGACAAATGACCCAGGTAATGGAAAAAAGCAGGATGAACTTCCCCCCGGGAAGCATAAATGTTGGATGTGATGCGTTCAACCATGGGAAATAGAGCGTGTGCTCACCGATAAACCCAAATCGTCCGCCTTTTATGCAAAGCAGAAACATTAGCAATGCGGCCAGGAAAAACAATACTTTTGAAGCAGCGGTGTGAATCGGTATCGTGCCGGCGTTTGTTTCTCTCATCTCATCAATCTATAGCTGTGAAATACGGTTAAAAGACCTACAAATAAAAAACCTGCTGCGTAGATGGCGAGAAAGGGACCGATGAGATATTTTTCCGATGAGATATAGTATGTAAGGGACCATATGCAATAGATCCCTATTAGGATTTCAAAGAGCCCCATCCAAGGTGCACGAAGCCTGTACTTTTTTATTTCATGATCGCCCCGTTTGGGAGTGCGTACAAAACCGCTTTTTCGTCCGATCATTGCCTCGAAAACAGCCCTGGAATTTGACAACGCGAGCCCCACACCAGCGGCAACCAGAATCGGTAAACAGAGAATACGTCGAAACCAATCCGAATATGCGGCGCGTTGACTCACGAAATAGAGTGTGCTCGGTGCGATCATGGAGAGTCCCAACGCAACGGCGATGACAGTAAAGAGCAGCGGCGCTAATTTTATCTTTAATGTCAAAAGAACTGGAAGTGCCAGAATCGCCAGCGTGAGCATCAGGGGATGCACCATGTAATGGGTCAGATGAAAAACGGCCTGAACTTTTTTAAACAGATGAACCCGCGCTTTTAATAGACGAGGGAATAGTTTTATTGCAGTCTGAATGGACCCTTTGGCCCATCGAAACTGCTGGCTCTTGAAGGCATTGACGTCTTCAGGGATTTCTGCGGGAACCACTACATCCGGAAGGTAAACGGTTTGCCAGCCGGCAAATTGAACCCTGTATGAAAGATCCATATCTTCGGTCAATGTATCCGATTGCCATCCGCCCCCATCGATGATGGCCGATTTACGCCACAGGCCGGCGGTACCGTTAAAATTCATATAAAGACCGTTCCAGTTCCGTGCAGACTGTTCAATCATGAAGTGGCCGTCGATCCCGATGGATTGGGCCCGTGTGAGTAAGGATTGTCTACGATTCAAGTGGCCCCAGCGGGTCTGAACCAGCCCCAAATTGTCATCTGTCAAGAAAAAGGGAACGGTGCGCAAAAGATAATCCGGCGGCGGAATAAAATCCGCATCAAAAACAGTGACGAGCTCTCCCTTGGCGCTTTCCATCCCGACTTTCAGAGCACCCGCCTTATATCCTTCGCGATTTTCCCGACGGATGACCTGAATATCATGTCCGGCGGTGAGAAGTTCTGCCGCAACATTGTCGATGAGAGAGCGGGTTTCATCTGTTGAATCATCAAGAACCTGAATTTCATGTCGCCCTTCCGGATAAACCATTTGACACACGGCACGAAGAATCCGTTCGATAACGTTGAACTCGTTGTAAACGGGAATCTGGGTCGTCACCACGGGAAGGTCGTCTTCAAGCTGAAGATTCTCAAAGGACGACATCACCTTGTGACGGGCGATTTCAGCAGCCTTGCGTTTCCGGTGAAACAGGTACACCATAACATAACAATTCAAGCCATACAGAAGTAAACCGCCGGCTGCCAAAAAATAAACAGTAGAGATTAATCCAGATAACACGTCAATCATCGTGGAATGGTTGTCTCCCTAATATCTACGTGCGTGTTCACGGGGCGTTCTTCCCCGTGTAACAATATTCTATTTTTCGCCCTTTATCCTTTTAATAATCTTGGGAATGAAAAATGAAAAGATAAAAAGTCCTATTGAAAAGAAAACTTTAAAGGATATCAGCTCTTTCCAGTTTCCTGAAACCCACACATCTTTTAGCGTTCCAATGAAAAAGGTGAAGATAAATGTCCCAACAATGATGCCCAATCCGGTTCCGGCGAAATAGTCCCAGAATCGAACCTTGGTCAGCCCCATGCCGAAATTCATGGGTGTAAACGGAAAATAAACCAGCCGAAGATATAAAACCGTTGCGAATCCGTTACGCTCGATGGCATCATCATATTTTTTAAGTTTACCGCCGATTATTGAGGCGGCAAAGTCTCTTCCCAGGGTCCGTCCAATAAAGAAGGCGGCAACGGCACCCAGCATGGCGCCAATCCAGACATATAAAAATCCCCAGTAGGCCCCGAATATGGCGGCCCCTAAACCGGTCAGCAATGTGCCTGGCACAAAAAGACAAACACCTATGGCATAGAAGATCATATATACCACCGGCGCCCAAATACCCGCGCCTTCAAGAAAACTGCCCAGGGCGTCGGCCGTAAGATAATTTTTGATCGGTGTAAAACGGATTAAGAAAATGGCGCCGATAATAAAGGCCACAAAAACAATGGCCTTAAATATTGGTTTCGATGTTTTTTTTGTGGGTTGTTCCAATTCGGTTTCCATTTTCCTGATCCCACTTATCATAGAATATTGCCTATAATTTGAGGTCTTGAGAAAATTTAATTTTGCTAATCAAACAGGCTTGAAACAAACCTCAAATGATACTTTTTTCAAAAACTAAAGGGTTATGAGGTCCCCAACTCCCGGATTCGTAAAATTGAAGCATTTCTGATCGATCGCAAAATGTTTCACATTCATTTAAAATCGGCGTCAAGAACGACCAGCAACGCTCGATACCGTCTTGTCGCCAGAAAAGCATCTGATCCCCCAGCATGCAATCGATGAGCACTTTTTCATAGGCTTCCAGAACCGGCCCGCCATAACTTTGTTGATACGAAAAATCCATGGTGACGGACCGCAGGCATACCCGTGCACCCGGATTCTTTGTCTGGAATGTAAGGGTAACTTTCTCATTCGGGTAAATCCCGAGTGTGAGTCGGTTGGCATCAATGGTCTCCCCAAGGGTTTTCCGAAACATGGAATGAGGCACCTCTTTAAACCCAATGACGATCTGCGTTATCTTCTCAGCCAGACGCTTGCCGGATATCAAATAAAAAGGTACACCCTGCCACCGCCAGTTGTCGATAAAAATTTTCATTTTGGCATAGGTCGGCGTCAGAGAGTCAGGATTTATACCCGGCTCTTCTCGATACGCCGGAACCGGGTTTTCATCAATTTCACCCCGGTCATATTGACCGAGTACGATGTGTTCCTGGAGTTTTTCAATTGGAAAAGGCCTTAGAGAACGAAAAATTTTTAACTTCTCATCTCTGACACGGTCCGGTTCAAATTGTGACGGCGCTTCCATGGCGGTAAGCGCCAGCAGTTGCATCATATGGTTTTGAAACATGTCTCTAATGACACCCGACTGTTCATAATAGCCCGCCCGATGTTCCACACCTAAAGTCTCTGAAGCAAGGATGTTGACATGATCAATATATCTTCTGTTCCAGATGGGCTCAAAAATGGCATTGGCAAAACGAAACATCAGTATGTTCTGGACCGTCTCTTTGGCCAGGTAATGGTCTATCCGGAACACCTGGTGTTCTTTAAAATACCTGCCGATACTCTGGTTCAGTTCCACGGCGGTTTTCAAATCACGGCCAAAGGGTTTTTCGATGACCACCCGTGACCAGCCGTTATTGTTTTTTCCTTCATTCCCCAGACCTGCTTGTCCCAACATTTTAGTAACCGGCGGATAAAGGGCTGG
>JAHEHB010000329.1 GCA_024644775.1 Deltaproteobacteria bacterium | reverse complement strand
ATAGACCTGCATTTGGTGCACATGGTTGGTTTCCATGACATACTTCTGAACTTCATAGAACTTCTGGGCGCGAATGAAGTTTGGTGGATTCTCCTGCCCATCCACCGTACCGGTCTGAAGGGCCAGGTAAAGCTCCGTGAAGGCGATACTCGCGATCTGTGCCCCGGTTTTCTCCCAGGTTTTCACCCAAATTTCCGCCGGAGGCAGTCTCATTTTGAGCTTCTTGAGCTCTTGAAGATTCTTCACCGGGTTATTGGCCGTCACAACACGTGTCCCTACGTAATGCCAGTCTAGAACCTGAATTCCGTGATTCTTCAGGAGATAGTCAGCGATTTCCGAACCAATCGCTCCTTTGAAGACAGCCAGCGTGTGATCGGGGCTGTCGTAGATGAACGGCATGGATGCAAGCATATACGGCTTGGCCATGTAACTCATAACAAGGTCCCCCGTCAGGGCCATGTCGATGGAACCGGACTTCAACTGCTGGAGATTGGCGCGCTCGTCCCCCAACGCACCGCCCGGAAGAACGGTAACTTCGATTTTTTGCCCACTTTCCTCTGCAACGAATTCGGCGAACTTATCCGCGCTTTTACCCGGCAGGCTTCCAGGCGAAAACATGTGCGCCAGCTTAAAGGTTGTCTTGGCGCCACAAATACCACCAAATACCAGTAAGATAGCGAAAACACCGATCACCACCGTCACGAGTCCTGTTGCTTTAAAGTGTCTCATTGCTCGCCCCCTTTTTTGTTAATAAATTTTGATAAAACGCTTTGCGAACCATTTAGAAATTCAGTTAATTGACGCTATAATTTTTGTCAAATAATATTTTGGTTATTAATTCTCTTTATTTGAGTGCACCTCTCACCAATCCTTTACCCATATATTTACTGACAACAAAAGAGAAGGCTAAAACAGGCAGGATAACAATGGTACCGCCGGCAGCGATTTTCCCCCATTCGGCACCCTCATAAGCGATAAAATTCACAATGGCGATAGGGGTAGTCCCGGCTTTGGTTCTGGTGAGCACCAGTGCCCATAAGAATTCGTTCCAGCTCATAATAAACGTAAGTATCGCGGTTGCCGTTATTCCTGGACCGGAAAGTGGCAACACAATCCGCAAAAAGGTTTGGAAATTGCTGCAGCCATCGATTCTGGCCGCCTCCTCCAGTTCCACAGGAATTTCATCGAAAAACGATCGCATCATCCAGACGACAAACGCCAGGGTAAAGGTCAGGTAGGCAATAACCAGACCGATCTTCGTATCGACCATCTTCAGGTTGACATAGACCACAAAGAAGGGAACCACAAAGCTGATTCTGGGAATCATGCGGGTCATCAATATCCAGATGGATGTGGTTCGGTCCATTTTCGATCGGGTGCGAGAAAGCCCGTACGCGGCAGGAACGCCGATGGTAAAGGAGAACATAATCACCCAGAAACTGACAATGACACTGTTTAAGAAATACTGGTTAAAGTCAGTATTAAAAAACAGCTCTATGTAGTTTTCAAAAGTCGGTTTAAAAATGAGCAAGGGAGGGTATTCAAATGCCTGAAGCGGAGTTTTCAAAGACAGTAAAAACATCCACAACAGCGGATAAAGCGTTATGGATAGAAATCCATAGACAAAAACGTAGTTAAACGACGTCGTTAAATTTTTCTTTGAAAATAAATGGGTTTTCATTTTCTGACCCTTGTTGCGACCTTCATAAAATACCAGCTTAAAGCAAGAATGGTAAAAAATATCACTACAATAATCGATGAAGAATAGCTGATCTCATAGTGGTTAAACATTTTGAACGCGTAATAGTTGATGGTTTCCGTGGCTGTGGCCGGCCCCCCGTCGGTCATCATAAAAATCAGCGGCAATACCCCCAAACTTTCAATGATCCTAAACAAAATAACCACCGCCAGGATCGGAAGCAGCATCGGCAGTGTAATAAACCAAAACGTCTTCATCCCGGAAGCACCATCGATTTTGGCGGCCTCAAAAGGTTCCGGCGGCAGCGATTCCAACCCGGCGAGAATCGTAATGGTGACAAACGGTGTCCATTCCCATACTGCTGCGATGATGATGGCCCAAACCGCCGTATCGGTTCGGTTCAGCCAATCCGGTCCTTCGATACCGATGAGCTCAAGGAAATAATTAAAGCTACCCACTTCCGGAATGAACATGATCTTCCATATGAGCCCGACGACAACCGGCGGAATAATCATGGGGGAAACATACAGAACCTTGCACATGCCGAATCCTTTGAGGTTGGTATGAAGCGCCAAGGCCAGCGCCATTCCCAGAATCAATTGGATAACAATCGGCGTGCCCGCCAGATAAATGGAAACCTTTACAGAATTCCAAAATCGGGGGTCCTGTGCCATCCGAAAAAAATTTTCCAGTCCTACAAACACGTTGGTGCCGGGTAATGTGATCACCCAGGACCGAAAACTGAGGAAAAACATAAAAAGGGTCGGCCCGACGGTTAAAATGAAAAGAACCACTACCAGAGGGAGGATGTAGAGCCAGTATCCGTCAACAAAACGCTGATATTTCGTTTTTTCCGCAGGCACGAACACGAAGTTCCTTAACGATTCTTTTGTGCATATTGTGAGAAGAAATATGATACTAAATGACAAGCTTTAAACGAGTGAACCGGAGATTCGGTGAAACGGTAATCCGGAGAAATATCGAGTCTCCGCTTCTCCTCATCTCCGATTCTCCGCTTCTCTTAATAGAACCCGCCTTTTTTCATGAGATTATCCACATCCTTCTGCGCTTCCATACAAGCTTTTTCGGCTGTTTTCGCCCTGACAATGACTTCATTGACCGCCTGACCCACCCGTTCGCGGACCTGTGGATAGACTTTGCTGTACGGATGAAACGGTGTATTGGAATTCAGATGTTTCTGAAAGACTTCCAAAAAACCGCCGCCTAAATCCCACTTAGAAATGAATTCCGGATCGGTCCACACCGAATTACGCGTCACGGCAAGATGCCTTGAGCTCAGTGCGACCTTCTTCTGGATCTCGGTGCTGGTTGCCCACTGAATAAACAACCAGGCAGCCTTTTGGTTCTTGGCGGCTTTCGGAATAAGCATCCCGTGGGCGGTATGAGACGGAAATCGACCGGCAGGTCCTTTTGGAACAGTGGCAAAACCGAGTTTTCCAACAACCTTTGATCGCTTCGGATCGAGTATTTGTCCGGCTAGAGGAGCCCCTTCAATGGCCATGGCGGCCCTACCTTGCTGCATGGCAATAACGACCTCATTCCAATTTGCAGAGGCGATTCCGGGAAATCCATAATTACTGCAAAGGTCCCCAAAAACCTGCACACCCCTTATAAATTCCGGTGTATTGATCGTGGGGTGCATGTCGTTGGGATAATCTTTGTAAAATTTACCGCCCATGCCTCTGATAAAGATGATAGCATGCCACAGGTTGATTCCAGTCAGCCCCCTTAAGGCCACCGCCGGGAGTTTTTTTGTATGAATCTTGCTAGCCACATTCACAAACTCATCGATGGTCTCTGGTACCTTCTTGATCCCGAACTTTTCAA
Source organism: Deltaproteobacteria bacterium (assembly GCA_024644775.1). Next base: position 2,759 of record JAHEHB010000329.1, on the reverse strand, counting down.
ATACATCTTTCCGGTAGTAATAAGCCACTGTGGCAGAAAACGCCGGAAGGCTAAAAAGTTTCCCTTTCCACATCACTTCAAACATGGGGGCTTTGGAAAAGTCATCCAGCGCCAGTAGTTGGGGATCGGTAATCGTCTTATCCTTGACAAACTCATCGACGGGTACGACCCATCCGGCTTCAATCCAGGGAATGGAGTCCATCACCACATAATAAACCACATCGTAGCTTCCGGTCTGGGCCGCCATCTCCAGTTGAGTCCGTTTACGGCTCACCCGCTCAGCACCACTTTCCATAGTCAGCTCCATCCCCGTTAGTTTTTCAAACTCGAGAAGAAATGGTTTAAGACCATTAATGTAAGGGACATTCAGCCCCATGATGTTGAGTTTGGTCCCGGCGAACTGTTTCCAATCGATGCTGGCCTCTTTGACACCAATCGCAAAGGCTGCGGAAGAAAATCCCAAAAGAAGTACCAAACAAATCGTAAAAATCTTGTATCTCATTTTTTACCTCCTTTAGTGGTAATAGTTAGTGGATTCCATTGTGGTTGTTATTCCAATTCGCATCCAAGCGCTACCTGCGTTGGCTGCGTCGCCGGCTCCTCGAAGTACTAACTACGTATGTCTGCGTCGCCTTCTCCTTAGAGCCTTGGTATCATCTTGAATGCAAACCGGAATTAATTTTTGGGAATTGGCGTTAATACTCCCCGACTCTTTCCGGCAGCGGGTCTGCGGTAAACACGCTGGCATCCAGACATTTTTTCAGATATTCGTATCGATTCTCCGAATACTCGGGGTTATTCCACAAATTTTTTAATTCTCCGGGATCTTTTTGAAGTTCGTAGAGTTCGCCCGAATCCATACCGCTATATGCAACGATCTTAAATTGTTTGTCTCGAATCATGGTCAGGTAGGGTACCGGATCACGATGATTGACAAGAGAGTTGTAGTATTCCGCATACACATATGATTTGTGTTCGCTGGGATCTGCCTTGCCCAAACAAATATCCAGAAAGGATTGGCCCTGCATTCGCCGGGGAATGGGCATACGGCAAAGATCAAGAAGTGTGGGTGCCACATCGACCAGTTCGACGAGGGCATCACTTTTTAGACCGGACTCAATAAAGGACGGGCAAGATAGGATAAGGGGAACGCGAACCGCCTCATCGTATAAAAACGGTCCTTTTAAAAAAATTCCATGATCGCCCAGCATTTCTCCATGATCGCTCATATATAGGATCAGCGTGTTTTCCCGTTGTCCTGTTTCCTCCAGGGCGTCAATCATCCGCCCCACATTGTAATCCACGTTTTCGATCATGGCATAATAGGCCGCAATAACTTCGCGATGCTGCCGATCGGACGTGTTTTTAAAGGAGATCCCCCTACCCCCGCTAGCGCCGTTGTGATCGATTGTTTGGAAGATCGGTTTGTCCTCCAACTCTCCTTCGATAAAACGCGGGGAGGGGAGTTGGTCAGGATCATAAAGATCCAGAAATTCTTTCGGCGGGTCAAATGGATTATGCGGATCAAAGGGGTTGACACAAAACAACCAGGGCCTCCCCCGGTGTTTATGAATAAACTCGATGGCCTTTTCTGCGCACCAATAGGACTGATGGAGTTCTTTCGGCATACCGGCCCAGGCGAGTTTTCCATTTGGAGCAAACCCCTTGGGTCCCAGCTGGTTGGCCACATGGGGCGGAATCGGGTAGATCGCCTCCCAGGGTTTGCCCTTTTTATTCACCCACCGGATATAGTCGTTCTCCTCCCACTTAGGCCAAGGACCATGGCTCCAGTGAAATTCATGATAACCGTCGTTGATACGCTCTTCCATGCGTCCGTCGCAGGGGGCTATATGCAGTTTTCCGGCCAACCCGCATGTATAGCCGGAATCCGCCATCATCCTGGTTACCAACCGTTCATCATCGGGGATTTTGGTACCGTTTTGACGCAGACGGGTGGTGCGTGGGTACCGCCCGGTAAGGAAACAGGCCCGGCTGGGAGAACAGACCGGATTCTGGCAAAAAGCGTGGGTAAAGGTTACCCCATCTTCAACGAGCCGATCGATATTGGGGGTACGGATGTCTGTGTTCCCTAAACTTCGGATGGTATCGAACCGCTGCTGATCCGTGCAGATCCACAAAATGTTGACAGGTTCCGGTTGAGCCATAGCGACAATACCTCCGGTTATCTTATTTTGTTTTAAAATTTACTATACGTTGCCCTGATAATTGTCAACTTATGAATAACGGCTCTGACTTTATACGGTTATTCAATCAGATTCAGGTTTGACACTGTAACGATAATGCATAACATTTTTTTAAGTGTGAAGATTCACGATGATAATCTATTTTTGTAGCAAAACGCGAAGATATAGACCTATAAAAGAACCAATAGCTTCGTGAAGGAGTAGCTTACTATGAATACTGTTCTTAAAACCGTTTTGGTGGCGTTACTATGCACGTTTTTAAGTTCGACCCAAGTATTCGGGGTCAGTGACGGTTTGGTGATAGATGGGGTGGAAGCGACACTGGGAAATGGTGTGGTACCCAATTCACTATCAAGCCCAATTACCGGCCCATTAACCCTGAGTTCGACGGGCCACCTGGCCTCTGTAAGCAACAAGGGGGAGTTGGTCCATTCCCTTGGAATCGATCTCCCCCCTTCATTGCTCAGCCCCCGACTGGCGCTTGTTTATTCAAGCGGTCACGGGCGGGATATTGAAATGGCATATGGCTGGTCCATAGCTGGGATTCACCAGATC
>JAHEHB010000328.1 GCA_024644775.1 Deltaproteobacteria bacterium | reverse complement strand
TTTCGGTAATGATCCAATACAACGTCATGTGGCCGGGTCCCGAGCCATTGAATGACGCTGCCTAACTTGAGTTGTTGGATAAGAGACAGGATTTTTTTTCGTTCACTTCCGTCGCCGATTAATACATGTTTTACCGGAATTCCCCGATCGCAAAGAATTTCGATCGCCTTGCACACCGTCGGCAGTCCCTTTTTTTTAATGAGGCGTGCAACAGTCAGAATCTGAAACGGGGGAGAAGGTTCTATGTTTTCTTTTGGATTTGAGAACAGATCGAGATCGATGCCATGATATATCTTGTGTATCGATGGCGCTTCTATGGGTGCAAGCTTCGTCAAATATTTTTTATTGTATTCGGTACAGGTTACCACAAACCGGGCCTGCCGCAATTTTACTGATAGATGTTCAGGCTCTGATGTATAAATGTCTTTGGCATGGGCGGTAAAGCTAAATGGGATACCGGACAATTGGCTGGTGAACATGGCAACAGAAGCGGGTGAATGGGCGAAATGAGCATGGAGATGTGTGATCGGCGCTTTTGGCAGCAGGTGATGCACGAGATACCCAGCCTGAAAGAAATGCTTCAGTGTCGCCATTTTCCGGGTATGGGAAAGGCGCTTTAAGGCGGTTTTAAATACTTTCCGATAGGTATTCGGTACTGCCTTGGCAAGCTTGACGCTGTGAAATAAAAACCGGGGTAAGGGGACCAGCAGCGTTTCGGGAAGATAATCCACCGTTGCTTTAATGCGTTTTACGCTTTCGTGAGCGAAATTTTCGCGGGGTTGCCGCATGGAAAAGATGTGAATGGCAAACCCTCGATTCTCTAACAATTGAATTTCATTGGATATGAAGGTTTCCGAAATGCGGGGATAACCCTTTAGGATCATTCCTAAAAAGGGGCGCTTAGCGGGGGTCATTCTTTTTTGTTCCTGATGTTCTGCAGGCGCTGGGACATGACATCGAATCCCGTCAACCGGAAATGCACCATCGCTTCTTGGTACGGTTTCGGATGTTCCAACATACGCATAATCTCTCTTTTGAGTTTTCCGCGGGATAACGCATGCCAGGGGATGTAGTCGATAAATCCCTGGCTCTGCAGAACCTGAGATCGAATGAGTTGCTCTTTGCGGGGATTTTCCCTTGGGATGATTAAGGCAGGGGTTTTTTGAGTCAAGACCTCACAGACGGTATTATAACCGCCCATGGCCACGACGAGATCCGCCGCCGCCAGGATTTTTTCCATCCACCGATAGAACCGGTAAGTTCTGATTCCAAGCCGCCTGGCTCGATCGAAGATTTCCTTGCGCTCCTGGCCGGGCATGAAAGGTCCCGTGATCAATATGCTTTTGAACGGAAATGGACGAGACTCGGTTTCCAGCATGGATAAAAAGGCATCCATAACGGGATAGCCATCGCCGCCGCCGCCGGTGGTGACCACCACCATCTTTTCCTGATTTTTTACATCCTGTTCTCTTCTTATTTGCCGAACCGCTTTTTCATCAGGCGTTTTTCGTGGAATATAACCGGTAAAAACCATTTTTTGGCTGATGGGACCCGGGATGGCATATTCCTTGATTGGGTCATAATATTCTTTTATACCGTAAATCCATATTTCATTGTAAAAATGTTCCAGCGTCTCATAGACGCCTTTTTCCTTCCAGTCTTTCCGAACGGCGGCGGCATCGTCCATCACATCCCGCAGCCCCAATATGGTCCGGGTTTTGGGAAGGCAACGTTTCAGCCATTGGAGGGTCGGCAAGATCTCTTTTTTTAGGCCGAGGGGTTCTTTGTCCACAATGAATAGTTGGGGTTGAAATGTTTTGGCGGTGGCGGTAATGATATTTTTGCGGATATCCAATGCATGCTTTGCATTAATTTTAATGGAAAGCGGAAGATACTCTTCATTTGTCTTTTTAATCATTCCCGGAATTCTTACAAAATCGATTTGTTCTGGAAAGGAAAACCGGCCAACAATCGGGGAACCGGTCAGGATGAGCACATTGACGTTTTTTCTTCTCAAATGATTGGCAATCGCCAGTGTCCTGCGGATGTGCCCCAACCCATAGGTATCGTGACAGTACATTAATATGTTAAAGGTGGCGTTTCGCGGCATGTGAGATTCCAGAATTAGGCATTTAGCGCCGTGATATCGATATTATGACATATCTTCAAGAGAAAAACCTTTCTGTGACACAATCTTTTGTATGGTCGCCATATCCGTTTCCTTGCGGATTCCGATTTTTTTTGCGGGATTTCCGGCCCATATCTCATAGGCGTCCGGATTCTTTGTAAGTACCGATCCCGCTCCCAGAATCACACCATCCGGTATGTGGGTGACTTGATACAATACGATGGCGCCGGCATGGATCCAGACATCTGCTCCGATGTATTTATCCTGCCAGAGCACCCCAAACGTTTCCTCCAATTCAAAGAGCGGCTGTTTTCCCAAATGAATGGTGTCGTGGGTATAAATGCGCGACCGCGATCCGATGTTGCACCCGGGCCCGATGTGGATGGCGCCTGTACAATCGAGAAAACAGTAAGGGCTTATGACAAGGTTGGTCTCTCTTGTGGATGTGTCATATGCCTTTGGAGAAATAATCAACGCCCCTTTGTGAACCTTTTTATGGGGATACCGTTTTGCTTTTGCGATGGCAGCCTCTAATTGAGCGGCCGTCATCGTTGCACGGAAGCTTGTCATAAGATTTCTTAATTCATATCAAATAGCTAAAGTCAATTTCTTTTTTGCCGATGATAGGACTTGACTTTGCAATGAAGATTGTTCAACATCCTTAAACATTGCGGAAACATGATATTTTAAGCCTATTAGCCTTGATGTTCTCGTAATAAGTGAGAATAGTGACTTTTTGACGAGAGTGTTTTGTATTTTAAATACACGAAACACCAAACACTAATCAAACATGTTTGAAATTTTTAATGTTGAATTATGAATTAATGTAATCTGTCTATTTTTTAAAACGATAGCATGCCTTTATTTACAATTAAAAATTAAGAATTCATAATTTTGAAATGGCAGAAGACCGGTCGCTGAAATGATGACGTAATGCAGGTAGATCTCGATGGAATTTGAACCGGTAATTGGGCTGGAAGTTCACGCGCAGTTGAAGACGCAGACGAAGATTTTTTGTGGCTGCTCCACTGAATTCGGCGCCCCTCCAAACACCCATACCTGCCCGATTTGTCTGGGCATGCCGGGTGTCCTCCCGGTTTTAAACAAGAAAGTGGTTGACTTCACACTGGCGATGGCCATTGCCAGCCATTGCCACGTTTCCAACGAAAGTCGATTTGCGCGTAAAAATTACTTCTATCCGGATTTACCAAAGGGATATCAGATTTCCCAATACGAATTGCCCATCGCTGAAAATGGATTTGTGGATGTTGAAATAAACGGTAATAAAAAGCGGATCGGTATCACCCGGATCCATATGGAAGAAGACGCCGGCAAGCTTATACACGAGCCGGATCGTTCGTTGAGTCGAGTGGATTTCAATCGAACCGGGGTTCCTCTCATGGAAATCGTTAGTGAGCCGGACCTTAACTCTCCGGAGGAAGCCGGTTTGTATTTGAGGCAATTGCGGTCCATTCTCCGTTATCTTGGCATCAGCGATGGCAATATGGAAGAGGGAAGTTTTCGGTGTGATGCCAATGTATCGGTTCGACCCAAAGGAGTTGATACCTTGGGAACACGCACGGAAATCAAAAATTTAAATTCTTTTAAACATGTGGAAGAAGCGCTTCGGTTTGAAATTCGTCGCCAGGTGGAACGCCTCTTGGACGGTGACCCGGTGGTGCAGGAAACGAGACTCTGGAATCCGGATACGAAAAAGACCCTATCCATGAGGGGTAAGGAAGAGGCGCATGATTATCGCTATTTTCCGGATCCGGACCTATTGCCGCTCGTCATAGAAAAAAGTTTAATCGAAGGAATCCGAAAACAGCTTCCGGAGCTTCCGGAAGAAAAAAAAGAACGATTCATCACGGAATATGGTCTTCCGTCTTATGATGCCCAAGTGTTGACCGTCACTCGAGAACTTGCCGATTATTTTGAAGCATGCGTAAAGGCCTATCCCAATGCCAAACAGGTGAGTAACTGGGTGATGGGCTCCCTGCTGGGGTATTTAAACGCCCGGGGTAAGGCCATTGAGGCATCTGACATTTCTCCCGAACATCTTGCGGACCTGCTAAAGCTGATCGAATTCGGGACAATCAGTGGCAAGATCGCCAAAACGGTTTTTGATGAGATGGCGCAAACCGGGAAACCGCCAAAGGAGATTGTAGAGGAAAAGGGGCTGCTACAGGTTACAGACCGATCGGAACTTGAAGCGGTTGTCGAAAACGTACTGTCTCATTACTCTGCGGAGGTCCAGGACTATCGAAATGGGAAAACGAAACTGCTTGGCTTTTTCGTGGGTCAGGTAATGAAAGAGACCCGGGGAAAAGCGAATCCGAAGTTGGTGAACGAAATTTTAAAGGAAAAGTTTCAGGAAAAGAAATAACTTGTTGTTTTTAATTAATATAAAATTTTTTAAAAAAAGTCGATTTTTTAAAAAAATTTGTTGACACCGGAAAAAAACTGTGATTTAGGGATATTCGAATAAAATTCGATCTCATGAAAGGGGGGATGCGGGGAAGTAGCGATAAAAGGTGAAGCGATTCGGTTTTTACAGATGAAAGTATTCGGTTAATTTAAAATTCATGAAACAACAGGAGGAAAAACAGATGAAGAAACTATTCGTGGTAACACTGGCACTCTTTTTTGTCGCCGGTATGGTTGCCAGTGCGTATGCGGAGGACCGTCTCAGCCTGGACGGTTCCTACCGTGTCCGCGCTCGGTATGATGAGAACTTCAGCGACTACGACGACGACGCGCAGCCGGACGACGAGCGGCAGTACTGGGATCAGCGCTTTCGGCTTGGCGGCAAGATCCAGGTTGCTGAAGGCCTTTCCGCTCACTTCCGGATCGACCTGGCAGAAGTCCAGTGGGGTCAACAAACCTCCACCAATAGAGGCTGGAACCGGGGGTCGTCTTCAAACGTCGATTCCGATAGGCAGATCCAGGTCGACCGTGCCTATGCCCGGTGGGAAAGAGATTATTTTATTCTAAATGCCGGTCAGGCCTTTACCTCTTTTGGCAATCAGATCGTGGTGGATCAGAACCAATTCGGTTTTGTCCTGCGACTCAAACTGCCGGTCGTCGTTGATCTGGCCTATTCAAAGATCGATGAAAGCGGCAGTCTCAATGACAGTGGTGACAACGACGACGTCGATTTCTACGGCGGGCAGGCCACCTACAAAGCCGATAACTGGAGTGCCGGTGTTCTCCTTGCCCAAATCAATGACGGAACCAACGAAGACAATTCACCCGGAGCGTTCGGCTTTTTTGGGTCGTTTAACTTTGGGATGTTTGCCTTCAATGGAGAGCTCGATGCCTTCTTTGGCGACGGCGGTAGTGGTCCCACCGGCAGTACCGTCGATGCCAAAGGGATTCAGCTATACTTAGATGCCAAGGCAAATATACTGCCGAATCTGACTCTGGGCGGTGAATTTTTCTGGGCAGACTCCTATTCCGATGCAGCGACTGAAACACAGGTTACCGGTCTTACCGATTCCGGTTCCTGGTCACCCATGGACCGGGAATCCGGATTTGCCGATACCTTCGGTACCCTGCAGGGCATTGCCAATGTCACCGGCGGCACCGCGAAAGGGATACCGGAATTTGATCCCTCCGGAAACAGTGCCGGTTCCATCGGGTTCCAATTGTACGGCCAGTATAGATTTCTGGAAAAGTTTATGGTACAAGCCGGCTTCATGTACCTGACACCGAACGATGATGCGCTCACTATTTTAGACAATGTTTCCGTATTTAACGTGGGTCTCCTGTGGGACTGCTTACCGAACACCACCGTGAGAGTTGGCTACAATATGAGCAACCCGGATTTTGACGGCGTTGACTCTGATAATGCACAAGGTGTCATCGGTCAACTGCAGCTCACCTGGTAAACAACCGGCTTTAAGCCTGAGAAAAAAGAAACCCGCCCAAATTGGGCGGGTTTCTTTTTTGGGGGGCCAAATGGGTTCACCCAAATATGATATGCTAAATGGATTGACATCGTGATTTGAAAATGGTTTCGGTTTACGAAATATACATCCGGGATAATAGAAATGATTAACCATGAAAAGGGGGACGACATGAATCGGAAAGTGTGGTTGCTGGTATGCGGTGTATTTTTGATGATGGTCTGCTCCTCAACCGCATTTGCAGAATCCTTGTATGTGACGGTCAATGGCG
>JAHEHB010000040.1 GCA_024644775.1 Deltaproteobacteria bacterium | reverse complement strand
GATGCCGACAACACAAGAATTATTAAAGAAATTTAAAGGGTTAAAGACCTTGCCGCATGTAGCTATCCGATTGTCCAAGCTCATTTCAGATGAATCAACACCTGTGGCCAAATTTGAAGAAGTGATCCGGATGGATCCGACGTTGGTTTTACGATTGCTGCAGATGGTCAACAGCCCCTTTTATGGTTTGCGACAAAAAGTCGACAGTATCCCACGGGCGGTTGTCTACATCGGTATGAAAAACTTACGAAATATGTTGGTGATCGAAGCCCTCAAAGATATTTTCAAAAGTGGGAGGCAAGAAGGGGTTTTCTCCAGGAGTCAGCTATGGCTACATTGTGCAGCGGTCAGCATTTGCGGCCAGATGATTTCCGAACGGATCTTTCAAAAGAAAGGGGAAGACATCTTTTTATGCGGTATTCTCCATGACATCGGACTTATCCTTGAAGATCAGGTGGAGCCGCAACTGTTTGCCCAAATGCTTCAAGCTTGGCAATCGGATAACCGATCTATCATAGAATGTGAAAGGGAGGTTATCGGCACGGATCATTGTTCGCTGGGGTATGGGTTGGCCAAAGACTGGAAGTTTTCGTTAGAGGTTCAGGAAACCATCAAACACCACCACGATTTTAGCAAGAATGTCGATCCTTCAAGTCTGCGCGGAATCATTCAGAGTGCTGAATACATCGTTTCTAAACTCAAGTATTCGGAACTGCCCGGAATGAACGACTCACTTTCGCAATCAGTATCGGAACACATACGAGAAAATGTGCAAGAGTACAAGGCCATGGCACAAGGATTGCCGGAGGAAATGGAAAAAGCTCAAGATCTTTATCAAGCATGATTTGCGAAGGGTGATTTTAAAGGAAAGATCGGATGGAAATCCTAGACGAGATATTCCGTGAGTTTACGGACCTGGAGAGTGAGGCCCGTCAACTTCTCGAGTTTTTAAAAGAACGCATACCGAACTGTCGGTTTCTGCATATCACGGATCAAGGTGAAAAAATAACTTTAGGGGCAAAGCCTTTTGTACCCGGGGATATCCAGGGTAAACTCGTTCAAAACGCAACGACCAGAAAAAAACTTGTCTCTACTGAATTGCCGGACAACCGTATCGTTTATGCCATACCCATACAGGAATTTAACGGTACACTCCTTTTTGCTTTCCCCCTAGATAAGGATCAAAATAAGCCTCAAGACAAGAAAGCTATCTCTTCAGGTTATTTCGATCCTACTTCCGTTCCGCTGTGTGTTGAACTTTTTTTTTCACATAAAACTCTTCGGGATAAGGAAAATCTTTTTCCCATACAGAAAAAACAGCTCCAGCGTCAGCTGCAGGTTCTGGAAAAAAAATATCAGGAAATCCTTGAAGATAATCACAGAGGGTATCAGATCATTCGAGAGCAACAGGAAAATTATTCACGGATGTTAAAGTCCGAGATAGAACGGCAGACGGCGGAGCTTCGAAGTGCAAATCGAGAACTTGAGGAAAAACGACAATTTCAGCAAAAAATATTAGATACCGCTGCCACGGCGATTTATACCATCGACCCGGGGCAACGTATATCGGATGTAAATGAAGAGTTTTGTGCGATTACCGGATACAAAAAAGAAGAGATCGTCGGAAATCACATCGACATTTTAAGATGCACACCCAACGATGACCCGCAAAATTATTTTTCTTCGGAACAAACAGGCAAAATCGTAAAAAAACAATGCACCATCCGGACAAAAGGCGGCAGAGAACTCATCATCATAAAGAGTTCCGACATCTTACTCGATGAATCCGGTCAGATTATCGGTGCCGTTGAATCTTTTGCAGATGTTACCGATCTAATTAAAGCACGTGAGAACGCGGAAGCTGCAAACAGGGCGAAAAGTGTCTTTCTTGCATCCATGAGTCATGAGATTCGAACGCCCATGAACGCGGTGATCGGTTTTACCGATATGCTGCTAGACACTGATTTGAAAGAGGAGCAGGGTGACTATGCCGAGACCATAAAACGAAGTGGAGAAGCACTGCTTTCCTTGATAAACGATATTCTTGATTTCTCAAAAGTTGAAGCGGGCCAACTAGACCTTGAATCCATCGATTTTGATCCCGAAATAACTGCGTTTGATGTTTGTGAATTGATTCGAGCCCGCGTTGCAAATAAATCCATTGAAATACTTTGCCGTATCGGAATCAACGTACCCGCTTACGCGAAAGGAGATCCCGGACGATTTCGCCAGGTCCTCATCAACTTAATGGGAAATGCCGCTAAGTTCACGGAAGCCGGCGAGATAGAACTTGTGCTTGATGTGGGTGCTGAGACAGAGGATCAAATAAAGCTTCATGTGATGGTCCGCGATACCGGTGTGGGCATACCCAGAGAAAAGATAGAATCTATTTTTGAAGCCTTTCAACAGGCGGATAATTCTACCACTCGTAAATACGGGGGAACAGGGCTGGGACTTTCGATTTGTAGAAAAATTGCTGCGCTCATGGATGGCGAAATCTGGGCAGAAAGCCCCGTTCCAATCGATCATAGTAACCGTCAATCTTCAGGTGACGGTCTCGGCAGCGTATTTCATTTTACTTGTTGGCTGGAGAAATCCAGCACCAAACCCGAGGACAAACTCGCCAAGGTATCCCTCAGTGGAACGAAGGTTCTTGTGGTGGATGACAACCAGACAAACCTGGATATCATGAGAGTTATGCTGGAATCTGTTGACATGCGGGTAATTTGTCTCCTGGACGGTGCAGAGGTTGTTGCGACGCTTGAAGACGCCGTTAAAGCAAAGGATCCCTTTTCCCTTTGTGTTTTTGATATTTTATTAGGGGAGATGAATGGCGTGGATCTTGCCAAAGAGATTCGAGGCATGAACTCCGAGATTTCTCAAGTATTGCTCATCGCATCTTCGTCATCCATGGACCAAACGGCGAAAAGTTGCCGGGAAGTCGGCTTTGATGGGTTTTTACCCAAGCCCATCCGTCGAGATAGACTTTACAAGATGCTCGAGCGGCTACTGACTGACAAAGCAGAAGACAACGATCAGCAGTCGCACAGTTCAGATAGAGAAATTGTTACCCAACACTCTTTACGTGAAAAGGAAAAGCACTCTATCCGGATTCTACTTGCCGAAGACAATGTGCTTAACCAGAAACTGGCGGTCCTGATGCTGAAAAGGGCCGGGTACCAGATTGATGTCGCTGAAAATGGGCAAGAGGTGATCGATAAATATACCGCATCTCCCGATCAATTCGATCTGATTTTTATGGATATTCAGATGCCAGACCTGGACGGTCTTGCTGCGACGGAAGCGATTCGGAAAGCTGAAACGGATCAAAAAAACACAGAAGACCCAGAGCGCCACATCCCAATCGTCGCCATGACGGCGAATGCCTTGAAAGGCGATCGAGAAAAATGTTTGGATGTAGGAATGGATGATTATATGACGAAGCCAATAAAGCGGGAGATCGTTTTTGAAATGGTGGATAAATGGGTAATTAGAAATTATAGGAAACGGCCGCAGGAAAAACATACATCCTGAAGAATATGAGTACATGGTGGAATGGTGAAAAGTAAAAACAAATTTACAATACTTATCGTTGACGACAACTTAGTGAACGTAAAAATACTCGAAAAGGCTTTCGTGAAAAAAGGATATTACGTAATATCCGCTGCGGAAGCAACTCAGGCAATATCTCTTGCAACGAGAGAGCGGCCGGATTTAATTTTGCTCGATATTATGATGCCCGGAGAGGACGGATTTTCGGTCGGAAGGCAACTTAAATTAAGTTCAGAAACTTCCTCTATTCCAATTATTTTCATTACCAGTCGAAACGATCTGGATGCCAAGATGATCGGCTTTGAGCTGGGAGCCGTCGATTATATTACCAAACCCTTTTATATCCAAGAAGTGCTGGCACGGGTTCGGCTTCATCTAAGATTATCTTTGGCAACAAACTCGTTGGTAAAACGTCAGGCTGAGAAATTACAACAAATTCAGGATGCGCAATCTTCCTTGCTGGTTCTGCCGGAAGATTATCCGGATGCTCGCTTTAGTGTTTATTATCTATCCTTGCTTGAAGCGGGAGGTGACTTTTATGATGTTCTAACGATCTCAGATGATATTTTTGGTTATTTTCTGGGAGATATATCGGGGCATGACATCGCGACCAGTTATATGACGGCTGCCGTAAAAGCCCTTCTTACACAAAACTGTATCCCTATTTATGAACCGCAAGAAAGCATCCGGATGATCAATAACGTGCTGCTGGAAATACTACCTGACGAAAAATATATGACTGCGTGTTACGGTTTGCTCAATCGAAAAATAAAAACAATGACTCTTGTTAACGCAGGACATCCCCCCCCGATCTATATCCCAAACGGGGGAAAACCACAGTTCGTCGAACTAACGGGGGATGTTCTGGGATTCTTTCCCAATGTTTCCTTCGGTGTTCAAGAGTTTTCTGTGTCGGAAGGGGACCGGTTTTTTCTTTATTCAGATGGTCTTATCGAACGGATTGAAGCGAAAAAAGTATGGACAAGAGGCAAACAAAAACTCTTGGAACTCTGCGGGAGTGTAGATCATACACCGTTTCAAAAATGTTCAGAGACAATCGCCAATCAGATGATAGGAAATGGACCAAGCCCTGGGGATGATGTTGTAGTGCTGGGAATTGAAGTGTGAATGTTCAATATATCGAAAAAGAGTAAAAACCTATCGATATCGTTTTCTGCCACTTTGAAGAATATAGATCGTGCGATAGATGAAACAAAGGAGTTTTTACACGACCTTGGGTTTGAGAGCCACACTTTTAACATTGTTCTGGGTTTGCGAGAAGCGCTGAATAATGCGGTTCTCAAAGGTTGTAACCAAAATAACCGGAAAGTCGTGACGTGTCGTCTGCGATATGAAGATGATCGATTAATTCTGGAAGTCGAAGACGAGGGTGACGGGTTCGAATGGCAGCGCCATTGGGGAAAGGAGCCCCCAACATTAGCAGAATTCGGGCGCGGATTACCGATTATGGAACAATATTTCGAAAAGATTCGGTTTAACGAGAAGGGAAATAAAGTGATTTTGATAAAAGCAATTTAAAAACCTTCACTTGATAGGACCCGAAAACTGACGGATTGTTAGGTAGGCTTATGAAAAAAGTATTGGTTGTGGATAATCACCTGATTATGTTGAGTCTAATGGAAAATCTGCTTAAAAAACACGGGCATCAGGTTCAGACAGCTAAAGATGGTTTGGCTGCCCTCGATATCTTGAAAACTTGGATTCCCGATGTGATTTTCATGGATTTGGTGATGCCCAATATCGGGGGAGACAAACTTTGCCAAATTATACGAAAAATTCCGGAACTCAGGGATGTTTATATTGCAATTGTTTCTGCAATTGCTGTTGAAGATGAAAGAAAAGTTACCGATTTCGGCGCAAATACTTGTATCGTCAAAGGTCCGTTCAATCGAATGGTAGCGCATATCTTGGAGGTTTTAAGGGCATCGGATCAAAAAGCGAGGGATTTATTATCCGGCAAGAGACTGGGAGAAGAAAATGTTTTCTACCGAGAAATTACCCGGGAGTTGTTATCGGTTAGAGATCATTTCGAGATTGTCCTCGGAAGATTGTCTGAAGGAATTTTGGAGATTACCTCCGATGCAAGAGTTGTATTTGCGAATGAAGCAGCTTTAAAGATCATCGAAAAGCCAGAAGAGTGGGTCCTTGCAAAAAATTTTATTGACCTCTTTGAAGTTCCTGATCACCAGCGTATCAGAAGCCTATTAGAAAGAGAATTAGATGTACAGGAAACAATCTCTGAAAATGACACCGTAAAGTTGAGTGGTAAAGATATTACTCTGGATTTTGTCTCCCTCAAAGACCGTGAAGATAAGGGCATTGTTATTTTAAGCGATGTCACAGATCAAAAACGGATGAAAATCCAAATTATTGAGGCAATGGAACGAGCGGAACAGATGGCTGCCAGAACCGAGGCTGCTAACAGAGCAAAGAGTGCATTTCTCGCGTCCATGAGTCATGAGATTCGAACGCCCCTCAATTCTGTTATCGGTTTTACCGATATGCTGCTAAAGAGCGATATGAATGAAGATCAAATCGAATGCACCAAAGCTATCAAACAGAGTGGTGAAGTTCTACTTTCGCTCATTAACGATATTCTCGATTTTTCAAAGATTGAGGCAGGTCGATTGGATCTTGAATATTATGATTTTGATTTAACCGGAACTATATATCATACATTTGAACTCGTTCGGCCCCAGCTGGCAAAAAAGCCGATTGAACTGCTCTGTCGTATTAAAGATGATGTTCCTCGCGTCGTGATCGGGGATGCAGGGCGTTTTCAACAGGTGTTGATCAATATCATGGGAAATGCCGCAAAATTTACAGATGCTGGAGAAATTGAGCTTACCGTGAATTTCCAGGCGGAAGAAAAAGATCGTATAAAGCTTCATCTCAGTATTCGAGACACCGGGGATGCAATACCACGAGAAAAATTGGAGATGATATTTGAAGCATTTCAACAGGCAGACAGTTCGACGACTCGAAACTATGGTGGCACAGGTTTGGGGCTTGCCATATGCAGAAAATTAGCCCAACTTATGGATGGAGAGGTTTGGGCAAGAAGCACGACCGACAAGGGAAACGTTTTTCATTTTACTGCCTGGTTTGGAAAATCTGAGATCCAACCGGACAAGACATACAGCCTGGATTCCTTCAACGGAAAAAAAGTGCTTATTGGTGATGATAACAAAACCCATCTGGATATACTTAAAGATATATTGGAATCGTGCCAAATGCGGGTTGTCGATGTCACTGATGAGCAGGCTATCATACCCACACTCCAAAACGCTCTTGAGGAAAAATCCCCTTTTGATTGTTGTATCATCAATATTCAAATGAATGGGCGTAATATTGGAAAACAAATTCGCAATCAAGACTCGAAACTACCGAAATTTCCTTTAATTGCATTTTCAGTTCCAGCAGAACGGACCGCCAAAGAATGTATCACTGCAGGATTCGATGGTTATTTACCTACACCTATCCGTAAAGATAAACTTTTTGAGATGATGGACCGATTATTGAGTGATACAGAAAGAAATGGGGTATCGGAGAAAGAAAGGATAAAGAAGGGGCCTGCTTCTCAAACGTTAGTCGATAATAATTCCGAGAAAAACGTATACGTTTTGGTCGCAGAAGATAACTTGATGAGTCAGAAATTGGTTCAAATGATGTTTTCAAAGTGGGGATACGGCGTCGAAATCGCCAAAAACGGGATAGAAGTGGTGGAAAAATATACCAGACAGCCTGAAAAGTTTGACATGATTTTCATGGACGTTCAAATGCCCGAGATGGATGGATTAACGGCGACAAAAGAAATACGAAGGTGGGAAGAACAAAATAAACAACGGTTGCCTGAATCGTTGAAACGAATCCCGATTGTGGCCTTTACAGCCAATGCCCTGAAGGGTGATCGGGAAAAGTGTCTTGAAGCGGGAATGAATGATTATATGGCCAAACCGATTCAGATGGATGTTGTACTAGATACCATAAAAAAATGGGTGAGGAGACAAATAGATGGACTATAAGGCATTAGCGAGCAATTTGGGATTAGAAGAAAATGAATATTTTGAGATGCTCGACTTATTTGTGGAGGTCAGTCTTTCGGATATAGATCGACTAGAAGCAGGTCTTAAAGAAGCAAACTCTGATGGAGTTCTTGAAGCGGCGCACTCCATAAAAGGAGCCGCTATAAATTTAGGACTCAAAGAATTCGCCGATCTCGCCATGGCCGTCGAAATGAACGCCCGGGATAAGAACCTAGTTGGCGCTCCGGAAGCGGCTATGAAAATCAGAGAATTGTTGGGCCAACTCGAAGATTCGACCGAACAGCTTAAGATTTCATAGACTGGATAAACGCGAGAGTTCTTTCACCAATGACAAATACGCCATCGCCTAATCGGTTAGCGCTATTGCCAGTGCAATGTGACATTGAGCAACCGGTTTCAACGTAGCCTTTTCTTCATACGCTGAAAAATTGCTTTTACACTCCAATAGAATTATTCGGATAAGCCGTCACATTTTCAACAATGGTACCAATCCTTAAATATCCTTTTTTGATTAAAAGTTTATCACAAATTGAAGCAGTTACCACCTCGAATTTAATTTAACTTTTCAAATGAATTGCCGAATATAGACTAATAAAAACTGATTTTGATCGATAAATGGTCACCCTATCATAGGAAATTTTACAAAATGAAAATCAATTTAAAACTTGTTTTGTTGTTAATCGCTGCCCTGTTGGTTACGTCCTTGACGGTGGGGTCTTTAGCCGTTTTCCAAATCGGGAAGAATGGAGATTTAGCGGTTGTTCAAATACAAAACCTGGGTAACCAGAACATTCAGCGGATGAAAGAAGATGGAGAAACGCAACTTGAGGCGTTTCGTACTGAGCTATTATCTCAAAAAAAAGAATATCTTAAATCTCAGGTGCAAACCACAATGGGGGTGCTAAACAAGGCTTATGAGGATGCACACAATGTCGAAAAACTAAAGGATGTTTATGCAGACTTGCTTAAAAATGCTGTAAACACAGCTTATGGCGTATTGGAATCAGTTGAAAAGGAAGAAAATTTAGATCTCGAAGAAAAGAAAGATAAAGCAGTGAAGATCATTGAGGCCCTTCGATACGGACCGGAGAATAAGGATTATTTTTGGGTAAACGATATGCATCCCAATATGGTGATGCACCCCTATAAACCGAAGTTAAATGGAAAAGATCTCTCAGATTTTAAAGATCCCAACGGAAAGAAACTTTTCGTAGAATTCGCAGCGGTTTGTCGTGAGAAAAATGAGGGGTTCGTCGATTATTATTGGCCGAAATATGGCGCAGACACGCCCCAACCGAAACTGTCCTTTGTTAAACTATTCAAACCATGGGGATGGATTATCGGGTCCGGTGTATATTTGGAAGTTGCGGAATCCAAATTAAAATTCGATTCCGCTGCAATAATTCAAGCCTTACGGTTTGGTCCCGATAACAAGGATTATTTCTGGATTAATGATATGCATCCAAAAATGGTGATGCATCCCTATAAGCCGAAATTAAATGGTAAAGATTTGTCGGATTTCAAGGATCCGAAGGGTAAAAAATTGTTTATTGAGATGGCCAAGGTTTGTAGCGAAAAGGCCGAAGGTTTTGTCGATTATTATTGGCCGAAATATGGTGCAGAAAAACCGCAACCCAAGTTGTCTTATGTGAAATTGTTTAAAAATTGGAACTGGGTTATCGGAACCGGGCTCTATATTGATGACATCGATACCATGGTCGAGGGAAGAAAAAAAGAAATCGACAGTAAAATGCAAGCAGCTACAGTCGCTATGGAAAACCAGATAGGATTAAAGAAGCAAGAAATCCAGGAAAATATCAAAAAGGTGATGGGTCTGATTGCAGCCGTTACCCTGATTGTTCTTGGGATTGTTTTGTCGGGGACGATTTACTTTGCCCGAACGAATATCATTAAACCTTTAGCAAAGGGTGTCGAATTTGCGAAGAAATTATCCGAAGGCGATTTTACTCAACAAATTGATATCAATCAGAAAGATGAGATTGGGGTGTTGGCTGAAGCCTTAAATAACATGACCGCCAATCTAAGTCGGATGTTTAAGGAAGTCGCCAACGGCATGGATACCCTGTCTTCTTCCACACACCAGCTTTCTGAGATTTCACAGAAAATGTCTGCCGGCGCAGAGCAGACTTCCGTAAGCTCCAATAATGTGGCCAGCGCTGCGGAGGAGATGAGCTCTAATATGACAACGGTTGCTGCTGCGGTTGAACAGGCTTCTGTTAATACCAGCACCGTTGCGATGTCCGCAGAGCAGATGGCAGTGACGATTAATGAGATTGCTCAAAATTCGGAAAAAGCTCGAACGATCACCGGTGGGGCGGCTGAACAAGCACAGAGTTCTGCTGAACATGTGGGACAACTTGGCAAAGCGGCCCAGGAAATCAGCAAAGTGACGGAGACGATTACGGAGATTTCCGAGCAAACCAACCTTTTGGCGCTGAACGCAACCATTGAGGCGGCACGAGCCGGAGAAGCCGGTAAGGGATTCGCGGTCGTAGCCAATGAAATTAAAGAACTTGCCAGACAGACAGCAGAGGCGACCGGAGAAATAAAGAAACGGATTGAAGGTATCCAGGAATCGACTGCAACCGCAGTCTCTGATATTGATCAAATCCCCAAAGTGATCAATGAGGTTAATGAGATTGTATCAACGATTGCAACGGCTGTTGAGGAGCAATCTGTAACGACCCAAGAGATTGCCAGCAATGTCGCTGAAGCATCTAAAGGAATCCAGGAGGTCACAGATAACGTCGCGCAGAGCACCACTGTGAGTGGAGAAATCGCAAAAGATATTGCCGAAGTGAACCTGTCAGCCAATGAGATTGCAACCAGCAGCTCTCAAGTGAACTTGAGTGCTCAGGAACTTTCAACGCTAGCCAAACAACTAACAGGTTTGGTTGAAAGATTTAAAGTATAAAAACCCTTTAACGGAATCGGGGATTGATGGGAGGAAGAGATGCCGCCAGCCAAGAAAAAAACGATAAAAACAAGTCCAAAATCAGCCGGCAAAAAAAAATCAACAACAAATGTGATTAAACCCGGTAAGGACATTGTTGCCTCCATGGCGGATGATTTTAGAAACAAGCTTTTAAATTCCGTAAATAAAGGAATTAAGGAGTTGATTCTCGATCTTTCCGGTGTTGAAGCTCTCGATTCGGTTGGCTTAGGAGTCGTGATCGCTACCCACAATTCCCTGAAAAATATCGGAGGGAAGTTAAAAATTATCAAAGCATCTGAAGATATTTTTCGGCTTTTTCAAACCATGCGGTTGGATCAGCACTTCGAAGTACATCCAGCTATCGGTTGATTCATTGGTTTGTAGGCATTGGGATAAGAACCTCAAACCAACAAACTACCAATGACCTGTGACAAATTACCAATAGCAATGGAGAATATAATGATCATCCAAACTGACGAAAATCTTGCGCTTTATGTAGAGGAATCCTTAGAGCATTTGGGGGATATTGAAAATGACTTATTGGCTATTGAAGCGGGCGGCCCTGATATTGATGAAGAATTGGTAAATAAGGTATTTCGGGCTGCGCACTCCATTAAAGGTGGTGCAGGTTTTATGGGACTCTTCAACATCAAAGAGCTTTCCCACAAAATGGAAAATGTACTTGGAATGATTAGAAGTCAAGAGTTGGTGCCGGCTCCCGATATTGTCAATCAACTTCTGATATCATCGGATACTCTTCGGGATTTGCTTAGCAATGCGAGCACAAGTAACGATGCCGATATATCGAGCCATATCCAGGCGCTAACCGTTATTGCATTGGGTTGTCTCCCGGAGGAGGAAAAAGAGAGTGTTTCAAAAGTTGTAGAGATAGGCCTTCGAGATGATAAAAATTTTTTTAAAGTGTCTGAATACGATATTTCCCGTGCTGAGAAAGAAGGAAAACATATCTATATTGTCGAGTTTGATTTGATTCATGATGTTCATAAAAAGAATAAAACCCCCTTAAACCTCATCAGCGAACTCATAAAAGGGGGAACGATCTTGGATTGTAGGGTTGATATCGAAGCAGTAGGCTTCCTTGAAGATGATAAAATTTACAATCGGCTTCCTTTTATTGTTCTGTTGGCGAGTATCTTAGACCAAGATATGATTAGTGGCCTGGTTGAAGTGGATGAAAAATATATCTCTGAGCTTGCCGGAGATATGACCGTCAGACCTTTGGGCAAGCCGGCTTTGGATGATCCTACACCTTTGAAAAACAAATTGTCGGCAGAGCCGAAAAATTCTCCCCCGCAGATTGAGACAGCGTCTGCTGAAAGAACGGCGGAGGAGGAAAAGAAGACAACAGCGACAACGGAAACCAGTCTTCGAGTGAGTGTAGGTCTCTTAGATTCCTTGATGAATCTGGCAGGTGAGTTGGTGCTTGGAAGAAACCAATTACTTCAATCCATCGCATCTAAAGATACACGTACGACCGAAATTTCCGGACAGCGGCTCGATCTAATTACGACCGAACTACAGGAAGCCATCATGCTTACCCGGATGCAGCCCATTGGAAGCGTGTTCAATAAATTCCCGCGAGTCGTGAGAGACTTGGCTGGGAGTTTGGGTAAGCAGGTGGAACTTACCCTCGATGGAAAAGATGTTGAGCTGGACAAAACCATTATCGAAGCGATTAGCGATCCACTCACGCATTTGGTCAGAAACTCGGTCGATCACGGCATCGAGACCCGAGAGGAGCGAAAAAAAGCGGGAAAACCCCCTGTTGGACAGTTACTGCTGAAGGCATACCATGAGGCGGGACAAGTTAACATTGAGATTACCGATGACGGTAAAGGGATTGATGGGAATAAGGTTGCTTCCGCGGCAATTGCAAAAGGCCTTATCCCTAACGATCGTGTCGAGTTGATGTCTGAAAAAGAAAAAATGAATTTAATTTTTTTGCCGGGATTTTCCACTGCCCGGCAGATAACCGACGTGTCCGGAAGGGGCGTTGGAATGGATGTGGTTAAAACCAATTTGGATACGCTCGGTGGCGTCGTCGATATCGACTCTCAGGCTGGCCAGGGCGCAACCATTCGTATAAAGCTTCCCCTGACACTTGCCATTATTCCCAGTCAGCTCGTATCCACTGGCGGAGAACGGTTCGCGATACCGCAGGTAAATATGGATGAGCTGCTTCGGATTCCAGCATCCCAGGTAAAGGAGAGAGTGGAAAAGGTCGGTGATGCAGAAGTGGTTCGTTTAAGAGGGCATTTGCTGCCCCTGATAAGCCTCGCAGATGTCCTTGGTATGGAAAAGACATATGTCGATCCTGAAACTGGAGAAAGAAAACCGGATCGCCGTAACAAGATCGCCGACAGGCGGTCAAAAAATATGCCGGCGTTTAAGAAGAATGATCTTAAGAAAGAACACATAAAACTAGTTGAGGACCAATCAGAGACATGGACTGACCGGCGTTCCGGTGGAGACAGACGGTTTCGTGCCCAAAGCGCGGTAAATATAGTGGTGGTATCCACCGGGGCTCTTAAGTATGGACTTGTCGTAGATGTCTTACTTGATTCTGAGGAGATCGTTGTCAAACCATTAGGGCGCCACCTTAGCCACTGTAAAGGATATGCCGGTGCAACCATTATGGGAGACGGCCGCGTCGCACTGATACTAGACGTGATGGGTCTGGCCCAAATGGCCGACCTAATTTCCGTAGAAGGGACTGACAGAGCAGAGGCGGTGGCCCGCGAAGAGTATAGAACGAAAAAAGAAGATATTCGATCGTTGCTGATATTTCGAAATGCCGAAGATCAACAATTTGCGGTACCATTGGATCTCGTTCAGCGGATTGAAAAAATAAAACGAAGTGATATTGAGGATATTGGGGGAAAGCGAGTGATCCAGTATCGTGGTGGATCGCTACCTTTATCAGCCTTAGAAGAAGCAGCGGATGTGAAACCGTTAGCAGACAAGGACGAGGTTGTTGTTATCGTATTTCTTATTGCAGATCGAGAAGTAGGGCTTTTAGCAACGGGACCGGTGGATGCCGTAGAGGTGCAGGTAACTGTTGATGAAACAATGCTTAAACAATCGGGTATTTTGGGATCCGCTATTGTTGGCGAGCACACCACGCTTATGATTGATGTTTACGAAATCATGAAAACGACCTATCCTCACTGGTTTCCGGAAAGAGAGATAATTCAAAGATCAGATGGTCATGCCTCTATAACTTAATAGAATCTTGGAGGTGATAAAAAAAACAAATGACGGATACCAAAAGAAACGGAAAAACCGTAGAACTGGCTACATTTTACGCAGGAGAAGCCGTCTGTGGGATGGATATTCTGAAGATTCAAGAAATAAATAAAATTTTGGAAATGACGCCGGTACCTCAAGCCCCCGAGTATGTAACAGGTATTTTAAATTTGCGCGGGCAAATTGTAACCGTCATTGATCTTTGTAGAAAGCTTGGCCTCCCCACTATCAGGGTAGGCGAGCAGGGCAATCGCAATATTATTGTAAATTCCGAGAACGAATATGTGGGGTTACTGGTTGAGCGAATTAGCGACGTTGTGCGGATGGATTGGGACGAGGTGCAACCGGTACCTGCCAACATTGGTGGTATTCAAGGAAAATATTTTGAAGGGGTTTACAAGACTGACAACAGCTTAATCGGTATATTGAATGCTGAAGAAGTTCTTAAGGCAAGGGAATAAATATTTTTCCGAGTCGAATGACGGTATCGGTGGCTTATCCTTAAAAATGACAAATGATGAATAGTAAATGAAAAGCGATTGTCCTCTTAGAGTGCTAGTGGTAGACGATACGGTTGTCTATCGAAAAATAGTAAGTGATGTGATAGCCGAACTACCGAATGCTGAGATCGTAGGAACTGCTCATAATGGAAAAGCGGCCATTTTAAAGGTTGATTCCTTGAAACCGGATCTGCTGACGTTAGATATTGAAATGCCGGAAATGAATGGACTGGAAGCCCTGGGTCACATAAAGAAGGAAGCACCCGAAGTGGATGCCATTATGCTCAGCAGTCTGACTCAACGAGGTGGAGAATTAACCATGAGGGCCTTGGAGTTAGGCGCTTTTGACTTCATTTCTAAACCCGAAGAAGGAACCATGGTAGAGAATTTCAAAGCAATCAAAAATGCCTTGGTTCCCATGCTCAGTGCATTTGCTCGCCATAGGGAGATCAAACGGATACTTAAAGGGAGAGTTGCCTCGACGAGTAAATTACCGGGTCATCACAGGAATGCGGTTCAACATATGAGAATGCGCGTGTCCCCAAATAGGAAAAAAGCGGATATCGTGGTTATCGGTATTTCAACAGGTGGTCCCAACGCATTGACACAAATGATGCC
The DNA here is from genome assembly GCA_024644775.1 of Deltaproteobacteria bacterium. The sequence continues at coordinate 5,225 of JAHEHB010000040.1, read as the reverse complement.
CCAAATTCCTGCGGATTTGGGTGTTCCTGTCCTGATCGTTCAGCATATGCCGCCTGTATTTACGCGATCTCTGGCAAATAATCTAAATTCAAAATGTAGAATAGAGGTTAGAGAAGCAAAAGATGGAGAACCCCTTCAGGCAAACGTGGCGTTGATTGCCCCGGGTGGTAAGCAAATGAAGGTAGCTGCCGGGGCTGATGGGAAAACAAGGATTGTACGTATTACCGATGATCCTCCGGAAAACAGTTGTAAACCTTCAGTGGATTACCTGTTTCGATCGGTGGCTCATCACTTTGTAGGGCGGGCAACCGGTGTTATCATGACGGGTATGGGTTCCGATGGCACGCTGGGTTTGAAACTTATGAAGCGTAATGGCGCGTCGGTGATCGCGCAAAACGAAGCGACCTGTGTCGTATATGGTATGCCGAAAAAACCTATTGAAAGCGGAATTGTGGATACGATTGCACCACTAGGCCTAATTGCAGAAGAAATAGGCCGAACGGTGAAGTGCTTGAGTAGTTAAGCTATTGTATTGATTGGAACAAAAGCCGTTCGCTTGAAAATTGGGCGTACAATAATTGCAGAATGTTAACACACTGTTTTTATGATAAAGATAAAAAAAGATGAATTTAAACTATTTTCTCAGTATATTTACAAGATTTCCGGGATCCTTCTGGAGGAGAATAAAGCCTATCTTCTTGAGACAAGGCTTGCTAGATTAGTCGAGGAACAAAACTGCACTTCTTATAGTGAACTGCATCGAAAGGCGATATTCGATGGCCAAAAAACCCTTGAACGAAAAATCATCGATGCTGTAACAACTAATGAGACCTATTTTTATAGAGACACATCGCCTTTTGAGATGCTTCAATATAAAATACTGCCGGATTTGATTGATAGGCGTGTGGCGAATTCCTTCAATGGCTCGCGGATTCCAATTCGTATTTGGAGTGCGGCATGCTCAACGGGACAGGAGATCTACAGCATCGCCATGGTTCTAAAAGATACTCTGGACGATTTTTCGAAATATAACATTAAACTATTTGGAACGGACATCTCGACCGCCGCGATAGCCAAAGCCAGTTATGGTGAATACAGTCAATTAGAAGTAGAGCGAGGTCTTGAGCATGCTAAATTGGAAAAATATTTTTATCCCAACGAAAATAAATGGAGGATCAAAGACGAAATAAGATCTTTGGCTGATTTTAAACACTTCAATCTGAACGATCCTTTTTCCAGTTTTGGTAGATTCGATATCGTTTTTTGTAGGAACATTGGTATTTATTTTGGCGTAGAAGATCGAAAGAAACTGTTTAATAAAATCGCGGGTGTCATGGAAAAGGACGGGTATCTGATAATTGGATCTAGTGAATCTTTGACCGGTGTAAGCTCAAGGTTTCAGCTCAAACAGCATCTTAAAAGCATGTTCTATCAATTGGTGGATTGATTGAATAAAAAAATTGGATAGGAAAAAAACGACGCATTGAATTAAGCCGACAGGGGAATAGATAATGAAACCAGGAAACCGTCAACTTAAAAAGAAGAAAAAAAAAGAAGAAATCGATAGATCGCGGGTGGAAGGTATGGGAGACGTTTTAAAAAAACTCGAGAGGATTGAATTCTTCGAATGTCTCACAGTGGAATTTACTGACAAAATCAAGAAAGTTGCGCAGGAGTTGATCGATTTCCGAAAGGATCTTCATAAGAAGATTGAACCGGGTCTTGTCGCGATTGCCGAAAAAGATATTCCGGAAGCGAGTAATCAGTTGGAGGGCATCAACGAGACTTTAGAGAAATGTACGATGAAGATCATGGACATTAATGATGAGCAGATGGACATTGCCAACAATCAATTCGAGCGTTTAAAATCAATTGTTTCTGGTAACGGTAATCAGAAAGGCGGTACGAAATTAACGGATTCCAAGAAGACTGGCGAAAATAAACAAAAAATCGGCTCTTCCCAAGCATTTGAAACTATTGAACAGCAAATGGAAGTATTTAAAACGATCGGTGATCTATCCTTATCGATGTTGGAGCCTCTTTGCTTTCAGGATCTAGTAGGTCAGCGGATTCAACGAATTGTTCAATTAGTTAAATCAATGGAAGTACGCATAGAGGATCTGGTCATTTCCTGCGGTATTAAGATTCAGAAGTATAAAGAAAATCCCAGAAAGAGTTTTCACGAATTGGAACGGGATGTTGAAAATTATCGCGCCGAGCTGCAGGGACCTCAAAGAATAGGCGAGGGGTTGGGGCAGGGGGACATTGATGATTTATTGGCTAATTTATGAATTCAATAAACCAAACGTGAAAAGCGGAACCAGGAACACGGAAAATATATAATTAAGGGGGCATTATAGTGGCGCTTGATATATCGATAAAAGTGTTAGTCGTTGATGATTTTGCAACCATGAGACGAATCGTAAAGGGGGTACTCAAGCAGATCGGGTATACCAAGATTGTTGAGGCAACGGATGGCAGCGTTGCACTCGATGCTTTGAAGAAAGAAAAAATCGGATTGATCGTGTCTGACTGGAATATGCCGAATATGACCGGGCTCGAGTTGCTAAAGGCCGTAAGGGGTGACGAGAATTTTAAAGATCTTCCTTTTATCATGGTAACGGCAGAGGGAATGAAAGAAAATGTCGTGGAGGCGGTTAAAGCGGGTGTCAGCAACTACGTTGTAAAACCGTTTACCCCTGAAACTTTCGGAGATAAGCTGCAGGCAGTCTTTAATTAGGACAAATTAGACAAACGGAGTGCTTATTTCAATATATTAGCCGATCTATTTAAAAACCGGTATCTTAAGCCTAAAGGTAGCTCCATGGCCTGTCTCGCTTTTCACGTCTACTAGTCCATTGTGGTGTTCCATGATTCCGTACACAGTGGACAAACCGAGCCCTACCCCGTATCCCTCCTGTTTGGTGGTAAAAAAGGGTTCAAAGATATGCGGGAGGTTTTTTTGGGGAATACCGGGTCCAGTATCTTTTACTGCAATCGTGACATGTTTTTTCGCGAAATCATAGATAGCAGACAAGTATAATGTTCCCCCGTTTGGCATAGCGTCGATGGCGTTGAATATGAGGTTAATCACGCATTGTTGCAATTGATTAAAATCGCCGTTTACAGGCGGAATATCCGAGTTGATTTCAGAAACCAGTTGAATGTTTTGTAACTCAAGCTTATGTTTGCTCAAAATGGTGCACCGATCTAATAGATCGTCTATCCGAACTTGCCCGAATGATGGTGGAGATTTTCGGGAAAACGTGAGAAGACTGGAGACTATTTGAGAACAACGATTGGTTTCATTTTCCATGAGGTTCAGGTAGCCTAAAAATTTTTTCCGCCGATCTTCAACCAATGGTCCACGGCTGAGCGTTCGGATCATCAGCCGGATATAGTTTAAAATTCCGGAAAGCGGATTATTAATCTCATGAACCATACTGGCCGCGAGCTTCCCTAACGACATCATCTTGTCCTGATGGAGTATGCGTGCTTGATCCGAAACCTCCCGTTCGAGCTTGCGAATTTCTCTGAGATCCCTAAAAAAACAAACCAATTCGTTTCCCTGATCTTGATTCGTCTGATCTTGATTCGATTGTTTGGTGGCTGACACCTGAACAGGGATTTTTTTCTCTGACACCCCCACAAGTGTTGTCTCATACAGCAACAGACGGTTTTTCCCTCCGTATTTTTCGCCTGCAAGCTCTCTTCTAAGCCGTTCGTTTTCACCGGGAAGAAAGAATCGATCGAGTGTCGTTTTGTTGAGGACTTCCGATTTTGAATAGCCGAGCATCTGTTCCATGCTCTTGTTGAAAATGATCACTTTTTCCTTTTCATCGCACCCCAGGATTCCATCCATAGAGCTTTCGATAAGATTTTTCTGAAAGGTGAAGGTCTTTATCAGTTCCTGAGCCGATTCCGCCTTCTCTTTTTCCAAGAATGCGGTGTAGTCCTTGAGCTGTTTTCTGGAGGTATAACGATCTTTTGCACGCTTGAGAGCAAGGTTCAGGGCTTCATCGTTAATCGGTTTTGTAATAAAATCCGACGCATCGAGTTGAAGGGCCTGAATTGCCAATGCCATCTCGCCAAAGGCTGTTGCAACGATTACTTCAATATCAGGATTATACTTTTTGATCGCCCCCAGTACTTGAATCCCGTTCATCCCGGGCATGCGAATATCGGTGATAACGACCTGGGGGGATATTTCCTCAGTTTTTCGTAAGCCACTTTCGCCGTCGTGAGCTGTAAACACTTTATATCCTGCATCCTCAAGGGCGATGGTCATGATATCACGGATATCTTCCTCATCATCGATTAAAACCACTTTCCAGTCATCGAAAGAAGTCATGCAAGACCCTCCGGTCTTTTTAAACTCAAGTAAAAATTTATATTAAATGTGTTTCTTAATCACAGATCACGATTTGACACCATTTTCTTCATGAATGCGTTTATGGCTTCATGAAGGGTTTCTACGGCTAAAAAGGCACAGTGCTCGTCTTCTTTTGGCAATCCTCCCAATTTTTCCAGAATGTTTTCACCGGTGATGTCCAGCAGTTCATCAGGACTTTTCCCGAAGGATATCTCAGCAGCGATTGAACCGCATACGACGCTTGATCCGCAGCCATCGGTTTGAAATGATGCTTCTTTTACACGGTTTTTTTCAAATTTCAGAAAAATTTCCATGGTGTCTTCGCAACGTCCTTTCAAGCGAGCATATCCATGGGGATCTTTGATGGGTCCCATATAGACAGGATTTCTCCAGCGTTCGTAGACGTTTTCACCATAGGTGGCTTTTACCACCTTTAACATTTGTTCCTGAGCCTGCAAAATAAAATCATCGAGAGAATCACCCATAATATTTCTCCATTAATGATCACAGACATTTTTTCCAGTAATCTTTGAACCCTTTTTAAAATTTTTAACAATTTGATCTAACTGATCTTTAATGTATTCAATAATTGAATGGATTTTATCGTTTCCAATTGTATTTACATCATCTGCCAGGTCTTCAACCTCTTTCAATTCAATGCCGGTATTTTTATGAACCAGATAGGCGTCGACCTTGCCATCTTTTTTCAAGAGACCACAACCCCCTGCAACTCCCATGAACTGATCGTTTACGAATAGGGGCACTGCTAATTTCATTAACCCGGCATCACATTCTTCCACTACGGGCTGTTGCGATTTCGCTGCTTTCAATGCGATAACCTGATGGGCAACAG
>JAHEHB010000327.1 GCA_024644775.1 Deltaproteobacteria bacterium | reverse complement strand
GGATCACCGGTAGAAATAACCTAAAGGCGAGAAGGCCAGGAAGCCTGGAGGCTATAAGGCTTTCCAGCCCCTAGCCTTTTCGCCTCCAAGCATTCCAGCGTCCAAGCTTTCTCGCTTCCTAGCTCGTCTAAGAAACCTCGTTTCTTGTCGTGATGAATCCGGCTCCGCCGGCGGCGGTGCTGAACACTGAAACCTGCCTGCCCGCCATAGCCAGGATGGTGAAGGCGGGACACCCGAAACCTTCTTAAAGAACGGAACGTCCACGCGGATCCAGGTAATCCCGGAGGCCGTCGCCGAGCAGATTGAAGGCCATCATCGTGATCAGCAGAAATACCCCGGGCCACACGCTCATCCAGGGAGCGAACATCAGGTACTCGTTGCCGTCTCCGATCATTACGCCCCAGCTGGCCAGTGGCGGTTGAATGCCCAGCCCTAAGAAGCTGAGTGTTGCTTCACTAAGGATGACATTTCCCATAAGAACGGTGGCCAGCACCACAATGGGACCGATGCAGTTGGGCAGGGCGTGAAGAAACATGATGCGTGCCCCTCCCAGGCCTTGGGCGCGACAGGCCTCTATGTAATCCATGGACATTACGGAGAGAAACGAGCCCCGCGTCACCCGGGCAAACTGTGTTACGCGATAAACCGATATCGCAATAATCACGTTTGTAACGCTTGGCCCGAGCACCGAGACAATGGCAAGCGCCAGCACAATGCCCGGTATGGCCATGAATACCTCTACCGCACGCATGATGATCTCGTCGATTTTTCCACCGAAATAACCGGAGATGGAACCGATCGTGACACCAAGGAACATGGCCAGGCTCACCGTGGAAAATCCTACCAGCAGCGAGATCTGTGAGCCGTAAATCACACGTGACAGAATATCGCGCCCGTACTGGTCCGTACCCAGCCAGTGCTTTTCGCTGGGACCCTGCCACTGCTCGGCGGTGTTCACTTCGGAATAATGAAAGGGAGCAATGAGCGGGGCAAAGATAGCCATCAGCATCATCGAAATCGCGATTCCCGCACTGATACAGTTGAGCGGGTGTGAGAAAAAGCGTCTCAAATGCCTAACCAACCGACCGAGTCTCGTGACCGGGTGATCGCGGTTGGTTGCAATCGCTCCGCTTCTCATCGTCTCTTCCACTGATGATTTCCTTCCGGGTATTCGTTGGACCACAAAGGCACGAAGACACCAAGATGATCATTTAAGGGACGCGGATTGTCAGTACCGGATACGCGGATCCATTATACTGTACATTATATCCACGGTTAGGTTCGCCAGCACAAAGACCAGAGAGATCACCAAAACAATACCCTGGGTGGTAATCACATCCTTTGCGTAGATAGAATTCACCAGCAGGTGCCCCATTCCCGGCATGGCAAAAATGGCCTCCACAACCACCGCTCCGCCGATGAGATTGCCGAATTGAAAACCGATCACGGTAATCACCGGGTTTACAGCATTGCGCAGGGCATGGGCCATAATCACGCGGCGTGACGTTAATCCTTTGGAGACAGCCGTTCGAACATAGTTTTCGGTCAGTACCTCCAGCATGCTTGAACGGGTCATACGGGCGATCAACGCCGCGGGATGGGTGGCAATCGCTGCTACGGGCAGCACGGCAGCCTGCCAACCGTGTTGCTGCACCCCGCCGTGCATGGGTAGGATCGGATAGATAAAGGCAAAAATTAATATGAGAATCAATGCTTCCCAGAACACCGGCATGCTAACACCGGTAATGGCCAGGATACGTGCGATGTAGTCCGTAACCGAATTCTGTTTAACCGCTGAAACGATGCCGAGCGGTACACCGAAGAGAATCGCCAGTGCCATGGTGCCGAACATCAACGAGAGGGTTGTCGGTAGTGCGTCAAGAATTAGCTTGGATACCTGGTATGGTTGTACGTATGATTTACCGAGATCTCCGGTGAGCAGCCCCTTGACCCACTTAAAATACTGCACCGGTAGGGGATCGTCGAAACCCATCTCCAAACGCACGCGCTCAATATCCTCTTTTCTAAAGGTGATATCTCCCTGCGGGTCGAGTCCTAACACGGCGAGGGCCGGATCGCCAGGGGCTAAATAGCTCAGCGAGAACGCGACCATGGAAATTCCAACGATGGTCGGAATCGCAAACAAAAACCGTCGTGTAATAAATGTAACCAGCATGGATGTCTGCCTGAGTAAAACTTATCCTTGCGTTGTTGCTGGCAGCAATATGGCCCACCGTAACGACTGTGGGCAGATTCATTTTAAAGCCGGATCGGCACGGCAGCCGATCCGGCGATTTTCATCGTTACTTATCTAACCAGACGCGTCGCCAATCCTGACGATTTTTCAGGTAGCTGACGTTGTGGTTTTTGACCAGCTTGGGATTCCAGGCTTCACGGTGATTGCGCCAGTTAAGGAAGATATATGGCGAATCGTCGAAGATCTGCTGTTGCACCGTGGCAGCCAATTCAGAGGCTTTGCCAACATCCACAATACCCGCCACTTCGTTCATGACCTTCTCGACCTCAGGATTCCCAAAGCCTCTCTCCTTGTTGTAAAAGGTCGAGTTGGCGCCTGACCCCCCGGCATACAGATCCCATGTGTAGGTGCCGACAGTCGGGCCACCGGTGTACTGGTAGAGCACCAGTTCATATTTCCCGGCAAACAGGTTTTCCAGCACCGTGCCGGCAGGCAAGTTCCGCACGCTGACGTCTATCCCTACGGATTTGAACTGATTTTGCAGCACCACCGAACGCTCCACATGAGCCGGGGCACTGAAGGTCTGCAGATCCAATTTCAACGGATTGCCCGGACCGTAGCCGGCCTCTTTCAGTAACTGCCCGGCCTTTTCCACATCCTGGCGAATCAACGAAAGATCGTCCGCTTTTTTGTAAGCCGGGTGCCACGGCGGAAACAAGCCGGTAATCATCGCACCGCGTCCGCGATATACTTTCTCGATGATCTCCTGGCCGTCCACCGCGTACTGTAATGCCCGACGCACCTTTTTGTCACGAAGTTTTTCCAGTGAGGTATTTACGGTGAGAACGGTAAGCGTGGAAGCCTGTCCCTCGTATACTTTGACGTTCGGATCCTTTTCGATCAACGGTAGCTGAGATTCGGGGAAGGTGAACACATTGGTTAACTCCCCGCGACGCAAACTCAGCAGTCGCACGCTGCCCGAGGCGATATGGGTTTGGTGTAACTCGTCCACGCAGGGCTCGTTGGGGCGATAATAGTCTGGATTTCTCACCGCCTCCAGCTTATCTTTAGGCTTGAACATCTTCATAACAAAGGGTCCCGTGCCGATGATACCCTTGGTGCCGAATTCTTTTCCGTACTTTTTTACAGCCGTGGGGGAAGGGATAAAGAAGGTGCTGGCCAGATTCCACATGATGTCCGGCCAGGGACGCTTCAGCTGCATTCGGATCTTGTACGGCCCCATTATCTCGAGCTTTTCCAAGTTATTACGCCAGATACCGGTATACTGCGAGGGTGCGGTCAACTGATCACCGCCGGCGATCAAGCGATCCATAGCGAATTTTACGGCATCGGCATTAAACTCCGTGCCATCGTGGAACTTGACGCCTTGCCGAAGCTCGAATTCATAGACGGTCTCGCTGATTTTCTTGGGCATTTCCTTGGCGAGACCGGGGCGGTACTTCAGATCCCAAGTAACATCGATCAAGGGATCATAGATGAGCCGGACAAGGCCGTCTGTCGTCGCCTTTCCCGTGGAATCAAGGTGGGCCCAGTTCATATCCACACATTTGATAATGCCACCTGGCTTGGGGCATTTCCAGTCATCATCTGTTGCAGAGACCTGACCCGGCCAAATCAGCAGGATTGCCGCGAGTGCCAGTATTCCAGGGTTCAACCATCGCAGGGTTCTGGATAGGTGTTCGCACTGCAAACGTCTCATAGGTACCTCCTCCATAAACAAATTAAAGCCCTTGAAGATATTTTTCAGGCATAGGCGACCTGGTCGCAGTGTCACTGCTACGGATATCTTAAGGCGCTTTGGTTTTCGGTTCGATACGCCTGGCCTATAATTTTTAAGGAAATAACAATGCCGTATTTTGATGTCAAGCTTTTGTTGACTTTAACGAAACAGTTGTGTTTTATTCAGTGTAAACTTTGATCCCTTGCTCGAAAAAAAAACCACCTTAAATACAGAATATAAAAAATACTGTGTTTTTACATAGTGACATTAATCAAGGCAGATACCGTCATTCCTGTGAAGGCAGGAATCCAGAAGAAACCTGGATTCCGGGTCAAGCTTGGAATGATAAGTTGCATAATACATACGTCGTTATTTATAAATCACTAATATCAATAGCGTTTCAGATAACATGATGCACAATTCTTATCAAAAAACCTATGATGGGGTAGGCAGTGCCGTTACTTGAGATCAAAGAATTAAAGACCTACTTCTACACTGAAGGCGGCGTGGTGCGTGCGGTGGATGGGGTTGATTTTACCATAGAATCCGAAAAGACGCTGGGAATCGTCGGTGAGAGCGGATGCGGAAAATCCGTCACCGCGCTATCGATCCTGAGGTTGATTCCCACGCCACCAGGTAAAATTGTTGCCGGCGAAATCATTTTCCATCGCAATGGGAATGTGTTGGATCTGACCAAGATCAATCCCAAAGGCAACGAGATGCGCTCGATTCGTGGAAACGAGATCGCCATGATCTTCCAGGAGCCCATGACCTCTCTGAACCCGGTTTACACCATCGGAAAACAGATCATGGAAAGCATCATACAGCACCAAAACCTGAGCAAGCGGGCGGCACGAAAAAAGGCAATCGAGATGCTTCAGGCGGTGGGAATTCCCCTACCAGAGCAGCGAATAGACGAGTACCCGCATCAACTGTCCGGCGGAATGCGGCAGCGAGCGATGATCGCAATGGCATTATCCTGCAACCCAGCCTTGTTGATCGCCGATGAACCGACCACTGCCCTCGACGTCACGATTCAAGCCCAGGTGCTGGAACTGATGAACAACCTGCGTACGGAATTTAAGGCCTCCATAATGTTTATCACCCATGATCTTGGCGTAATTGCCGGCATGGCCGACGATGTGGCCGTAATGTATCTCGGAAAGGTTGTCGAAATCGGGACCGTTTGGGATATCTTCCATCACCCCAAACATCCGTATACGCGGGGATTGATGAACTCAATTCCTTCCTTGTCGACCAAAACAGAAAAACGTCTGGTTCCCATCGAAGGTGTGGTTCCGGATCTGCTCGATGCGCCCCAGGGTTGTGGGTTTGGCCCGAGGTGCCCTGCAGTCAAAGAGGCCTGTTCAAGAGAGATTCCCGTTTTGCAGGAAGTAAGACCCGGTCACCGGGTGGCTTGTTGGCTGAGTCACTTAGAGTAAATGAGGAACAGCTTGTCTACGAATAACCTATTGATAGAAGTAAAGAATTTGAGGAAATATTTTCCCGTCCGTAAGGGTATTTTCCAAAGGGCAGTTGCCCATGTGAAAGCCGTTGACGACATCGACCTATTTATCCGGGAAGGCGAAACACTGGGATTGGTCGGTGAAAGCGGTTGCGGCAAAACCACTGCCGGCAGAACCATTTTGAGTCTCATCGAACCCACTTCAGGCAAAATACTGTTTCGAAGTAGACAGCTTGCCGATCCAAACAAACCACAGAAGATTGTCGACATTGCTACGGCCTCTCCCAAAACGCTCAAGATTTTGCGCCGTGAGATGCAGATCATCTTCCAGGATCCCTATTCCTCACTCAATCCCCGGTTAACGGTTGGGTATATCGTCGGCGAGTCCATGCGGGTCCATGGCACGGTCAGCGAGAGTGAAAGAGAAGGTCGGGTGGGCGAACTACTGAAAGCAGTGGGACTCAAACCGGAGCAAATGAGACGGTACCCACATGAGTTTTCCGGTGGACAGCGTCAAAGAATTGCCATCGCACGGGCACTGGCACTGGATCCCCAGTTGGTGGTGGCAGACGAGCCTGTCTCCGCACTGGATGTTTCGATCCAAGCACAAGTCATCAATCTTTTAAAAGATTTACAGGATAAGTTTCATTTAACCTATCTTTTCATCGCCCATGATCTCTCTGTGGTCAAGTACATCAGTAACCGGGTGGCTGTCATGTATCTGGGGAAAATCGCAGAGCTTGCAAGAACTCAAGAGTTATTCTTGAATCCGAAACATCCCTATACAGAGGCACTGATGTCGGCGGTCCCGATTCCGGATCCTGCTTTCAAGGCAAAGCGAATCATCCTCGAGGGAGACGTTCCCAGTCCGGTGAACCCTCCTTCCGGCTGTACCTTTCACCCGCGATGCAAGTATGTCAAAGATATTTG
>JAHEHB010000326.1 GCA_024644775.1 Deltaproteobacteria bacterium | reverse complement strand
CGGTATGACAGACCAGTATTTTTTGAGACAATGTCCAAAGCATCTGAGACCCAAACTGCGTGATGGACGAGAACTTTAAAAACCGAAAATACCAGAATCGGGCGTATCGAACCCTCGTCAGACAGGATCACTTACAGGCTTTTTCCGTTGTTGTCCAGGAAACGGATCTACTCGTTCATGCCGCAAAGCCATTGGAAAAAATAGCCAAAGAGTTGGTGTTCGAACATCGCGCAGTTATCGAATCCTATATCGATCAGTATCCAGACTTTGCAAAGACCCTTGCCCCCTGGCACATCAGCGGCCCTGCTCCGCACATCATAAGAGACATGTCGGATGCAGGAAAAAAAACAAACGTGGGGCCCATGGCCGCAGTGGCAGGTGCGATAGCAGAGCATGTGGGGACTGGACTGTTACAGCATACCGATGAAGTCATTGTTGAAAACGGTGGGGATGTTTTTATAAAGACGACACATCCGACGATTATCGGCATTTATGCCGGACAGTCCCCCTTGAGCATGCGTATGGGTCTACGGGTCTCTTCAACGATCCATCCCATTTCCATTTGTACGTCCTCAGGCACCATTGGTCATTCCTTAAGTTTTGGTATGGCAGATGCGGTATGTGTTGAGTCTTCAAACGGTTCTTTGGCAGACGCGGCGGCCACTGCGATTTGCAATCACGTGGGATCAAAAAAAGACATTCAAGCGGCCATCGATCGGGCAAGAAAAATTGACGGCGTGAACGGAATTGTCGTGATTGTTCAGGACGAAATGGGAATATGGGGAGAACTCGAGGTTGTTCCGTTGCATCTAAAAAAAGGTTGAATTTTCAGTCTAAAAAGAGTAAACATATGCCACCATTTAAGATACTGTGGTTTATAGAGAGTGTTCGGAATGAAGACAGTCTGGGCTCCATGGCGCATGGAATACATTGAAAAGGGTGGGGAGGATGGGTGTATATTCTGCGATGCGTTGACCACAAACGACGATCTTACCCTCTATAAAGGTCATCGAACGATGGTGGTGATGAACAAATTTCCGTATATCAATGGACATTTGCTGGTTGCACCGAGCCAACATCTATCCTCTTTAGATCAATTGGAACGTAATGAAATGGGAGATCTACTGGCCACCGTCGACCAATCCATCGGGATATTGGCGAAAGTAATGAAACCCGATGGTTTCAATGTCGGTCTCAATCTTGGTAAGGTAGCCGGCGCCGGGATCGAAGAACATCTTCATTTTCATATTGTGCCACGATGGTTTGGAGATACCAATGCGCTGACCGTTTTTGCGGAGGTGCGTGTTATACCAGAGCATATAAAAGCCACGTACCATAAATTGAAACCACTTTTTGACGAATTGGATTTAACCATTTAAATGGAAAGGTGGGTTGAATGAGTAAATTTAAGATCTTTATCTGGATTCTTATTTTGGCATTCATCGGAGTTGTTCTTTATCAAAACAAAGCCTTGTTTTTCGCAAACCAAACCCTTGGATTCGACCTTCATATTGTAAAATATGAAACACCGCAATTGCCCGTAGCCATTTTTTTTCTTGCCACTTTGGTCATTGGGTTCATGATATCCTATTTGTTTGGTCTTTCAGATAAATTTAAGACGAAAAAATCCGTAAAAAGTTTAAATTCCACACTCGACGCAAAAAGAGAGGAAGTAACCTCGCTTAAACGCGAAATGGAACTGTTGAAAAACAGACCGGCTGAAGCTTCCCCCGCTGTTTTGACGGACCCATCCAAAACGGACAGTCAACCGGCAATTCCGCCGGAAAAAGGGCAGATAGCGTCAGGAGATATCGGTAGAACCCCAGCCCAACCCGACAGAAAAGAGATTCCCCGGATGGCTGCTGTGCGAGGAGAGAGCCGACAAGAAACCGATAAAAAAGATTCTGGAGAAAAAGAGGGAGAAATAAAGAAATAGCCCCCGTGCGACACCCCCATATTTATGAACCCTACCAAAGTAACTCCCATGATGAAGCAGTACTTATCCATCAAGGAAAAGTACGCAGATTCTATCCTTTTTTACCGTATGGGGGATTTTTATGAAATGTTTTTTGAGGATGCCGAGGTCGCATCCCGAATTCTAGAAATCACACTTACTTCCCGGAATAAAAAAGATAAAACTCCGATTCCCATGTGCGGGATTCCCGCGCGGGCGGTACAAGGCTATGTCGCTCGGCTTATCGAACAGGGTTATCGCGTCGCCATTTGTGATCAGATCGAAGATCCGGCCACTGCGAAGGGTTTGGTGAAACGGGATGTGGTGCGGGTTATCACTCCGGGAATGATTATTGAAAATGAATTGTTGGATGACAAATCAAACAACTTCATTCTTGCTGTTGCCGAGACCAACGGTGTCATCGGTCTCTCATACCTTGATATTTCCACGAGCACCTTTCGAGTCACAGAAGCCAACGATATTGACGTCATTACCGAAGAAGCCCTTCGGGTGAGTCCGCGAGAGATTCTTTTCCCCGAGACATCGAAACCCAATCCTTTTCTGTCGCCCATTTTGGAGCGATTTCCCGATAAATCCATTAGTTTTTTGAACGATCGGTCTTTTGAATATCACAAAGGACGACAACGGCTCATCACTCAGTTTAAAACGGTGTCGTTGGAAGGATTCGGCTGTGAGCATCTGAAGGCAGGGGTGAGCGCTGCCGGGGCACTTATGTTTTATGTTCAGGAAACTCAAAAACAACCGGTCGACCACATTCACCGTATCGAATCCTATTCTCTCAGCAATTATTTGCTGCTGGACGATTCGAGTTGCCAAAACCTGGAGCTTTTAAAAAACATCCGATCCAGTTCCCGACGCGGTACACTGATCGGAATTATGGACCGAACCGTAACGGCTCCGGGGGGACGTCTGCTTCAACAATGGTTACGCTATCCATTATTAGACCCGGAGATGATATTGCAGAGGCAGGAAGCCGTCGCTGAAGCAAAAGAAAACATTTCCATTCGAAAGCAGCTTCGTGAAAGTCTAAAATCGATTCGAGACCTTGAACGTCTTGGCAGCAGGATTACCATGGGCCACGCCAATGCAAGGGAGCTTTTGGGGCTGAAACACTCGCTTCAAGCCTTGCCGGACCTGCAATCGATTTTATCTAACTTACACTCGGAACTGTTTATGTTCCGGGAAAACCTTGAACCCCTTTATGAACTGGCGACTCACATAGAAAAAAGCATCCGGGACGATGCGCCGCCTACGATTCATGAAGGAGGTATCATTAAAACCGGGTATCATCCGGAATTGGACAGACTGATTCAGATAAACCGCGATGGAAAGGGGTGGCTGGCAAGACTCGAAATTAAGGAAAAAGAGACGTTGGGAATTAATTCTCTTAAAGTCCGATATAATAAAGTATTTGGATATTATATCGAAATACCTAAATCTCATTCTGACAACATTCCGTCCAATTACATACGAAAGCAAACGCTGGTAAATGCGGAACGATACATCACAGATGAATTGAAAACTTATGAAGAGGAGGTCCTCGGTGCTGAAGAACGACGCGCTACCCTGGAATATGAGCTTTTCAATAATCTTAGACAGGAGGTTATTAAGAACAATAACCAGATACAGAAAATCGCCCAATTTCTCGCGTGCGTGGATGTGCTCGTAAACCTTGCGGATGTTGCAGATCAAAATGATTACACACAACCGCGGATCACTACGGACGGAAAAATCCTGATTGAAGATGGACGCCATCCGGTGGTGGAAAAAATGATTGCGGGTGAACGCTTTGTACCCAATTCTATCCGAATGGATAACGAGAAAAACCAGATTCTTATTCTCACCGGACCCAACATGGCCGGCAAATCGACGGTATTGCGTCAAGTGGCGCTGCTGGTATTGATGGCCCAGATAGGGTCATTTATACCCGCCGGGGAATCGTCCCTCAGCATCGTCGATCGGATTTTTACCCGAGTGGGAGCGCTCGATAATCTTTCTCAGGGTCAAAGCACATTTATGGTGGAGATGCAAGAGACAGCCAATATTTTAAATAACGCGACCGAAAAAAGCCTTATTATTCTGGATGAGATCGGAAGGGGAACCAGCACCTTTGATGGTCTCAGTATTGCCTGGGCTGTTGCCGAGTATCTGCATGATTTACACGGAAACGGTGTAAAAACCCTATTTGCCACCCATTATCATGAATTAACCGATCTTTCCGAGACGAAACCTCGGGTTAAAAACTATAATATTGCCGTCAAAGAATGGAACGATGAAGTTATATTTTTAAGAAAGCTTGTTGAAGGCAGCACCAATCGCAGTTATGGTATACAGGTTGCACGCCTGGCGGGTATACCCAACAACGTCCTGCAGCGGGCCAAAAAAATCCTTTCTAACATTGAAAAGAGTGAAAAAGGCTTCAATGGGATGCCCATATTTGCTGAAGGTGAAGAAACTCAAGAAGTGGGGCAGGTTCAACTCAATCTGTTTAAAAAACCAGAGCAACAACTCCTTGAAACATTGCGAAATCTCGATTTGTTGAACATGACGCCATTGGAAGCGCTGAGGTATCTGGACGAACTTCATGAGAAGGCAAAAGAAATTTAAACATACGGACCGATGGCGCCACCGATCTGTGATCATCGGTTTTGTTATCGGCTGCGTCCTCACCGCGTTTTGTCCGGCGGCTTCATGGGCTGTAACGGCGAGAGATAAATATCATTTAGCAGAGGCCTGTTACAAAGATTTACGCAACAGACAGAGTAAACAAAAATATCGACACCACTGGCTCGGTTGCATCCGAAAATTTCAAGAGGTTTACAAACATGACCCATCCGGCCCGTGGGCAGCAGCCGGACTATACAATGCCGCAGTGCTATATCAGTCGCTTTACAAACGTTCCGGTCGAAGAGCAGACGAACTGGAGGCGCTCGATGCTTACCAACGCATCGTAAAACGTTTTCCAAACAGCAGATATCGCTCAAAGGCAGCAGCCGGCATCGCATCCATCTCAAAGAAAAACTACCAAAAACCGATCCAAAAACCCAAACGACCCGAAAAGAATAACCGGACAGAAACAGCCACACGATCCCAAAAACCGGTTTTCCGGAAACCGACGCCACCCTCATCGACAACGATTGCTGGTTTACGATATTGGTCAAATCCAAATTACACCCGTCTTGTTATCGATGCCAATAACGAAACAACCTATGTACACAGGCTCCTTAAAAAGGATCCCGCCATAGACAAACCCCAGCGACTCTACGTCGATTTGGACAATAGCATGTTGGGGAAAGACGCCCCAAAAATTATTCCCATCAATGACGAACTTCTCATGGAAGCCCGTGCCGGACAGCATACACCGGATTCTGTTCGGGTGGTTGTCGATATTAAATCATTTACAACTTACAAGATCTTTTCTCTCAAGAATCCGTTCCGTATCGTGCTGGACGTGTGGGGCAGTACCCCAAAACAGCCAAATACCACAGCTCAACTCGAAACACCCTTTTCCGATATTCCAGATGGTGCATTGGCAAAACAGCTTGCCCTGGGGGTGCGTCGAATCGTCATCGACCCCGGCCATGGTGGCAGGGATTATGGCGCACCGGGGTATATAAAAGGAACACACGAGAAATATGTGGCCTTGAATATCGCAAAAACCCTTGCCCAAAAGATTCGCAAGGAATTGGCGTGTGAGGTTATACTGACACGTTCCACCGATCGGTATTTAACACTCGAGGAACGAACCGCCATTGCAAACACGAAAAGTGCCGATCTATTCATTTCGATCCATACGAATGCGTCGAGGAACCGGAGGGCGTTTGGAATTGAAACTTATTTTTTGAACCTGGCCACTGACGAAGATGCCATACGGGTGGCTGCCCGGGAAAACGCCACTTCCACAAAAAATATCAGTGATTTGCAGACCATACTAAACGATTTAATGCAGAACGCTAAAATTAATGAATCCAGCCGGTTGGCGACCCATGTTCAGACCTCTCTCTATGGGCAGATGCGTAAAAGCTATTCGCGTATTCGCAATTTAGGCGTCAAACAGGCGCCATTTTATGTGTTGTTAGGTGCACAGATGCCGTCGATATTGATTGAAACCTCGTTTATAAGCAATCCCAGAGAATGTAAACGGTTGATGAATTCAAAATATATAAATGGTCTGTGCAGAGGTATTATAAAAGGTGTCCGGGCTTATATGCGGGAAACAAATCCATTGGCCTTGTCAAATTGATTGGGTATTTAGGCGCTTAGTGCCTTAAAACCGACAAAACTTTGTCGATTATTAAATGAGCTTCTGTTTTTTTGTAAAAGAAACTGGAAATTTGAAACTTGAAACTGGATAAGAACGGATTGGATCTATTTGAAATTGAAA
>JAHEHB010000325.1 GCA_024644775.1 Deltaproteobacteria bacterium | reverse complement strand
TTCGATGATCTTGTTACCAAAACCTATAACCTGGACGAAGCGGAGAAGGCGTTTAAGGAATTTCAGGCGGGGATGGCCGGGAAAGCGATGTTTGTTGTCGATGAATTATGAAGGACAAAGGACCGCTTAAGGGAATCTCTATCGATATCAACAGCTTGGTGCGAGAATACCACAGAGCCATGGGATGGGACCCCGAAACCGGCAGTCCGGCCGACGAAACGCTGGAAAAGATGGGTTTAAAGGAATTAATACAGAAACACGGGTAGATGAAAAATGAGAAGATATCCATTGGAAAGGAGGTGATAAGACGTTATTAGAACATCGTTTTCTATTGATGCATAAGGCATCCATCGATAATTATATCTTGACGAGGGAGGATAAAAATGAAATCAGCCAAACCGTTTTTCAAAATGACGAATGTCAGCGTGTTAAGCATTATTATTTTTGCTGTCATGCTTTGTATGATGACTGCCACCGGCGCATTTTCAGCAGATAAAATTAAGTTGAGGTTTCAGGACTGGCGTCTTGCGGAGATTCCTACCGGAAAAATCATGGAACAGATGTTTCGGGAATTTGAGAAGCAAAATCCGGGAATCATCGTCGAAGGAGAACCGATTCCGGCCAAGGAACGGGAAAGAAAATTTGTTATCCAGTCCAAAGCCGGAAATCCACCGGATATCGTCAGGATGGTAACCAGCACGGCTCCCAAGTTTGCCGACATGGGGGTGCTGCTGCCGCTGGATGAATACTACAAAAAAGAATTTCAAATTCCTTATGATCAAATATATGCACCGCATCTTTTAGACGCTTCACAATGGAAGGGAACCATGTATGGTTTACCATCCGAAGGCGGTATCTATTTTCTTTACATCAATTCCAAACTTTATGGCGAAGCGGGCTTGGACCCCAATAAACCCCCTCAAACATGGGATGAATGGCTGGAGCATTTGAAGAAGGTTACCAATCCTTCAAAGAATATTTATGGAACGATGGTTCGAGCAGCCGTTTCGGTGGGCTCCCCCCTTTATTTAAAAATGTACTTCTTGGCAAATGGTGCGAGTTTTTTTAACAAAGATTACACAGAAGTCGTGATGGACAGCCCGGAAGGGATCGAAGCGTTTAAGTTTTGGGTCGAACTCTTTACCAAGCACAAAGTCGTTCCCCCGGGCGCAACGGAAATCGGCTACACCGAATATATCGGTGCCTTCGCTCAAGGAAGAATCGCGACACTTCCGTTACATGGCGTCGGAAGGGGCTCCATATTAAAAGCAAATCCCGATATCGAGGAATACATGGTTCCAGCCCTTATGCCTGGCAAGCACAAGGTAGCATTGGCACGGGGGACGGTACACGGGATCAGTAAAAAATGTAAACATCCGGAAGCCGCGTGGAAATTGCTTCAATTCATTGGAAACAAGGAAAACCACCTCAAGCTGTGGCAATCATCCGGAATATATCCGGGTCTGTTGAGTGCACTTAACGATCCGTCTGTAGTATCGAACCCGTTTGCGAAAATTGTTGCCGAGGGTTCCAAAACCGCGCAAGCCTATCCCTTGATTCCGATCTGGCCGAAAACAGCAAATATATTGGTCAATTCCATGCAGGAAGCACTGCTGGGTGTAAAACCTCCCGAGCAGGCACTTCGTGAGGCAGCCGATAAGGCAAGGGAGCTTCTAAAGGAATACCGGGAGAAGCAGTAGAGACTCACATCCCTCAGAAAACCCTGGATGGGCCTCAACTAAGGGCACAATATGGAAAATACCGCAACATCAGGTTTAATTTTTTAAGGTTGGTGACTGAGCCATGTCTTTGATTCGAAACATGCTGAAAGGAAGAGGCGACGGTGTTGGATACTGGTTTGTACTTCCCAGTGTCTTATTTCTAGCTGTCACCATTTTATTCCCAATGATCTATGCGTTTAAACTCAGCTTGTTTAAAGAAGAAACATTTGTCGGGTTTTTGCATTTTGCAAAGGCCCTTTCCAGCAAGGTGTTTGTAAATGATTTTATTAACACGGTTCATTTTACGGTTTGGAGTGTGGTGTTTCATCTGATTATCGGCATGGCGCTTGCGCTTCTTTTGAATCGTGCCATTAAGGGGCGACTTTATTTCAGAGTGCTGTTGTTGATACCCTGGATGATCGCCCCTGTGGTTACGGGTATCACCTGGAAGTGGATGCTCAATAACGAATACGGTGTGATCAACGATATATTTCTTCGAATCGGAATCATAAAAGATCATATTCCCTGGCTGGCAAGCATGGAATGGGCGTTGCCGTCGATTATAGCCGCCAACGTCTGGTCAAGATATCCTTTTGTGATGATCATGCTGCTGGCAGGTCTTCAGGCGATCCCGGATGACTTGTATGAAGCGGCATCGGTTGACGGGGCTAGTGCCTATCATCAATTTTGGTCGATCACCCTGCCGCAATTAAAATATGTCGTTATTCTAACCTGCTTGTTGGATGCTGTTTGGACGTTCAGACTTTTTGATCTAACGGCAGTTATGACTTTCGGCGGTCCGGCCCGTTCCAGCGAGGTGCTCTCCTTACTGGTCTATCGGGTGGCGTTTGAAGATTTTGATTTTAATTACTCTTCTGCAATCGCCGTTCTCGTTTTCTGCGTATCCTTTGTCTTTAGTATCTTTTATATTAAAACGCTCGGAAAAACGACAGGTGAATAAATAGTAATGATGCGGATACTCTTGCGATACAGCGATAAACAAAGACAAGCGATATTAACCTACACACTGTTGGTCATCGCCGTAATCATAACGGTATTTCCCGTGGTATGGATCGCGTTGACCTCTTTAAAAACCTCCAATGAAACACAGCAGATACCGCCGGTCTGGCTGCCTGAAAAACCGTCTTTAAAGGCGTTCGTATCTGTTTGGACGGAAAGAAACTTTGTCAGATACTTTGGCAATACAATTGTGGTGGCAATGGGAACAACTGCTCTATGTATTACACTTGCCACCATTTCAGGGTACGGTTTTTCTCGATTCAAATTCAAAGGAAATCAAACCCTTTTCATGTTTATCCTGATGGCGACCATGTTCCCAGCGGTATTGCTGGTGGTGCCTTATTTTTTGATGCTCAACCGTCTTGGGCTCATCGATACCTACATCGCATTTATCTGGGCATATGCGTCCTTTGCATTGCCGTTTTGTACCTGGATGATGAAAGGTTTTTTCGACACGATTCCAAAAGATATCGATCAGGCGGCAATGGTGGATGGATGCAATGCATTTTCAGCATTTTATAGGGTCGTTCTCCCATTGGCGGCTCCGGGCGCTGTGGCAACCGCCGTATTCTCTTTTCTGCTCGCTTGGAATCATTATATTTTCGCACTCGCCCTCACAACAGATCCGGATATGTATCTGTTATCTGTGGGAATCGCGTCACTCCAGGAAGAATACTGGACGGATTACCCGACCATCATGGCAGCTGCGGTCCTTGCTATTGCGCCGGTAATCATCCTGTATTCATTCCTGGAAAGATACCTTGTGCGCGGTATGGCGGCAGGGGCGGTTAAGGGATAGACGTTCATCGATGGTTTTTGTTCACAGTACGATGCAGAAGGAGAGATCGATTGCGCTTCTTTGAGAAACTTTCGAACAAAAATGGTATCAAAGAACAATCATACATAAGTCCGTGTGAGGGGAAATTTTCACTCCATTCCGCACTGAAGGTTGCATTCGTTATGGCAGCACACTTTGAATTCGGTAATAAAAATTGCTGAGATATTAAAGAAGGAGGGTTCGTTTATGTCCAATCATATTCCCGGTGGCTACACCGGAAAAATACTTCGTATCGATTTAACCAGCGAAACCGTCACAACGGAAAGCATCGATGAAGAATTTTGCAGGAAGTATTTGGGCGGTGCGGGCTTTATTGCCTATTACCTTTTAAATAAAATCAAACCCCGCACCGATCCACTGGGCCCCGAAAATATTTTGGTATTTGGTCTGGGTCCCTTAACCGGCATTGCGTTGCCCGGCAGCGGGCGACACTGTATCGGCGCTTTGTCGCCACTAACCGGCGGAATCGCTAAATCCGAAGTGGGGGAATTTTTCGGCGCCGAACTAAAACAGGCCGGATTTGATGCCCTTGTCATCGAAGGACGGGCTTTAAAGCCGATCTACCTTTCGATAATCGACGATGACGTCAGCCTTCGGAATGCCGATCATTTGTGGGGACGGAATACAAAAGAAACGGAGGCGACGATCCGGAAAGAATTGAATGACGACAGGATTCGTGCGGCGTTAATCGGCCCGGCCGGTGAAAACATGGTAAAATATGCCTGTGTAATGCAGGGGCTCAAGGACGCAGCCGGAAGGGGCGGCCTGGGTGCTGTGATGGGATCCAAGAACTTAAAGGCCGTTTCGGTAAGAGGAACGCACCGCCCGTCCGTTTCAAACCCTGATGGTGTTAAAGAGCTGAGACAATGGATTATCGACAATTTGGACAGGATGAGTTCGTTTAGTAAATTTGGTACCGGTGCAAAAATGGAAGGCTTCGAGAAAATGGGGAACCTGCCGATTCGCAATTTTAGAGACGGGGTATTCCCGGGCGTAGATAAAATAAGCGCGCAAACCATCAAAGACACCATCAGCATCGGTATGGAAGGCTGCTATGCCTGTCCGGTTAAGTGTAAAAAAGTAATTGAGATCAAAGATCCCTATCCGGTAGATGCGGCATATGGGGGACCGGAATATGAAACCCTGGGGGCGCTGGGCTCCAATTGCGGCATCGATGACTTGTCTGCCGTATCAAAAGCCAATGAATTGTGTAATGCCTATGCCCTCGATACGATCTCAACGGGTAGTGCGATTTCCTTTGCCATGGAATGCTTTGAAAACGGCCTGATAACAAAACAGGATACCGACGGTATCGAACTTACCTTCGGCAATACCGACGCCATGTTAAAAATGGTAGAGTGTATTGCCCGGAGAGAAGGTATTGGAGATCTGCTGGCAGAGGGTACGGCAAGGGCCGCTGAAAAGATTGGTAAGGGTGCGGAGGCGTTTGCCATACAGGTCAAAAAGCTGGAACTCCCCATGCACGAACCCCGTTTAAACAAAGCCGGCGCATTAGGATACATGATAAACCCCCACGGTGCGGATCATTGTGCCAGCCTGATTGATCATGCATTCGTAAGTCCGGAAGATACGCAGTCCATAAAGGTTGCAGACGCTGTTCCGTTGGGTTTTTCGTCGGCGCCTTTCAATGATATCGGGCCCCGCAAGATCGCGCTTCTCAAACTGGTTCAGCTAAAAAGGATTATTTATGATTCCTTAACACTCTGTCAATTTCTGCCGTATTCTCTTGAACAGGCAGCCGATGTCACTTCGGCGGTCACCGGCTGGCATACGACGGTAATGGAGCAGCTGAGGGTTGCGGAAAGAACCCTGACCATGTATCGGCTTCTAAATGTAAGGCAGGGCCTCACAGCGGATGATGATAAGCTGCCCACCCGTTTCTTCAGCCCACCCAGAGACGGTGCCCTATCCGATACGTCACTGGATCCGAAAGAATTGGAAAAAGCGAAACACTACTACTACTCGCTGATGGGATGGGATGAAAAAGGGGTTCCAACCTCTGAGAAACTGGAAGAACTCGGTATTGAAAGTTAGAGATAAATGAGGCGTAAAATAAAAGCCTAGTCCACTGTCTGGGAATGTTTACTTGTTGAAAATTCTTCAAGGTAGATGATTTTGCGAACTTTCCGGAGGAACCTATATGAAAATTACCGACATGAGAGTATGGCTTACACGGGTACCGGTGCCCGGGCTTACACCACGGACATGGGTGTTTATTGAAATCGATACGGATGAAGGTATAACAGGAATCGGGGAAGCAAGCTGCAGTGGCGGTGGTGGAAGCATTGTGATGGGGAGTCTTTTGAAATACCTGAGAGACGGCTCGGATCTGGGAGATTTCCGTGAATCGATACTCGGTGAAAACCCGGAAGATATTGAACGGATATGGCATAAGTTGTTTCGTCGATTTACTGGAGGCGGCGGGTGGGGAGGCTTTGTCACCACGGT
This sequence comes from Deltaproteobacteria bacterium, assembly GCA_024644775.1. The sequence continues at coordinate 312 of JAHEHB010000325.1, read as the reverse complement.
TGTCAGCAGTATCGATATCGCACTTTGGGATATCAAGGGAAAGGCGCTTGGACGCCCCATATACGATCTGCTGGGGGGACGCTTCAGAGACCGTATATTGTTGTATACTCACGTCAAAACCCCCGACCCTCAGCAGGCAGCGACACATGCCCGGGAACTCGTTGCCGAGGGCTTTACCGCCATGAAGACCGATCCGTTTATGCCCGAGATGCGCCAACATCATCGCCGGTACACGACCGGGACCATCTCTGCGGAAGGTGCCGCCGTTGCGGAAGAGAAAATCGCGGCTGTGCGTAACGCCGTCGGCCCCGA
>JAHEHB010000324.1 GCA_024644775.1 Deltaproteobacteria bacterium | reverse complement strand
TATATGTCATCTCCGATGAGATTTACGAATCCATGGTCTATGACGGTAACCGACACATCAGTATCGCCAGCCAGCCCGGTATGAAAGAGCGGACCATTATCGTCAACGGGTTTTCCAAAAAATATTCCATGACCGGTTGGCGCCTGGGTTGGATTGCATCGGACAAAGATCTGGTTTCGGCCATGATCCGCATTCACCAGTACACGACGGTTTGTGTCACCACATTCGCACAGTACGGTGCTGCCGAAGCCTTAACAGGCCCCCAGGATGAAATCAACCGGATGATCGCAGAATTCGATCGGCGCCGAAATCTCGTCTACACTGAATTGACAAACATGCCGGGTGTAAAGACGCTAAAGCCAAAAGGTGCCTTTTACATTTTTCCGAATATCAAAGGAACCGGCAAAAGCTCCGAAGCCCTCACCCAATATCTGCTCGAAGAAGCTAAAATCGCCGTGGTACCTGGAAGTGTTTTTGGAAGGTACGGAGAAGGGTATATCCGAATATCTTACGCCAATTCTTATGAAAATCTTGGAATTGCCATGTCGAACATGAGGGCGGCTTTAGAAAATCTGTAAACACAAATGACATGAAACTTTGATGGTCGGCAAGATCGAAAAGAGTGTTGGATATAATACCGGCACCCGGTCGTGAATGGGACGTGAAAGTGGGTTATCGGAGCAGGTTGAAATACCAGGCAACGAACTCTGATCCGAAAAAGATATACGAGATAGCACCGATAGACAAAAACGGACCGAAAGGTATGGCAAGTTTTAGCCCCTTTTGCTGACGGAGCATGACGAGAACGCCGCTGATGGTGCCAACCATTGAAGCAACGAATATGGTGAACAGCACGCCTTTCCAGCCCACAAATGCCCCCATCATCGCCAGCAGTTTGATATCACCGCCCCCCATTCCCTCCTTTTTTTTCAGCGCATAATAGAGCCCTGCGACCAAATAGAGACTCCCCCCGCCTATCAAAATACCCAAAATAGATTCGATATAGGTCACCCCCGGCAGTAACAAAGATAGAAGGAAACCGATGGGGATACCCGGGAGCGTCAACATATCCGGGATGATCTGGTAGTCGATATCGATGTAGGTAATAATCAATAGACAGACAACAAATGCATAGTAAATCAACCCATGGAGTGTGAGGCCGAATTTTATATACATCAAAAGTGCGAATGCGCCACCCATCATTTCCACAACCACATACCGGGCGGGAATACGGATGTTACAGTGCCGGCATCGACCTTTGAGCCAGAGATAACTGATTACCGGAAGATTATCGTAAAATCGAATGGGCCGTTCACAATTGGGGCATGCAGAGCCGGGATAAACAATGGATTTTTTGAGCGGCAACCGATAGATGCAAACATTCATGAAACTTCCGATACACATGCCGACTGTAAATATTGTGATCGCTGTTAAAAAATGAAACATGATTTGTATTTTAGTGGAACCTCCAATAACAGTTTTTTGGGTCACAAACGTAACAAATAAATTTAGATTGTCCTTAACTAAAAAGGACGAAGGATGTTGTCAAATAAAAATTATGTTTTACCTTCCGTACAAACTTATATTTATCTTATTTTAAGATACGATTTTCCGCAAGATGATGCTAATATTGACGGAAATCGAAATCAAAGACGGGACAAGGCACTCGTATGGGTGAAACAGACAAGGACGATCTGATTACGATCATCGACGGAGACGATCCAGAGGCAGAAATTCCAACAACGCTTCCATTAATGCCGGTGCGAGACGTTGTGATTTTCACAGACATGCTGCTACCGTTATTTGTGGGTCGCGAACGATCGGTAAACGCTATTGAGGAGGCTGTGGAAAAGGATCGTTTTTTGTTTTTAGCCACCCAAAAGGATCCGGGGATCGAAAAACCAAAACCTGAAGAAATATACACAATCGGAACGATTGCCCGTATATTGCGTATGTTGAAACTTCCCGATGGTCGTGTGAAAGCATTGGTTCAAGGTGTTGTTAAGGCAAAGATCCTCAAGTATGTCAGAAAACGATCCTATTATCGTGTCAAAATTGAACCGATCCTTGAATTTCCCCCTAAAAAGATCAATATCGAAACCGAAGCCCTCATGCGCAACGTACGGGAACATTCGAATAAAATCCTGGAGCTTCGCGGAGAAATGACGAGCGATGTGGGAAATATTTTAGAAGAAATCGATGACCCAGGTAAATTAGCGGATCTTGTGGCATCGAGTCTGAAATTGAAAATAGACGAAACCCAAGAACTGCTCGAGCTGACAGATCCCGTAAAACGCCTTAAAAAGATCAATAACTTCCTTTCACGTGAAGTCGCGCTTTCCGCAATGCAGGCAAAAATACAATCCAATGTTAAAGATGAAATATCAAAGAGCCAGCGCGACTACTTTTTACGAGAGCAGATGCGGGCAATTCATAAAGAGTTGGGCGAAAGCGATGAAAGAGCAGAGGAGATTGCGCATTATCGAAAGAAAATCAAGCTTGCCAAAATGCCAAATGAAGCAAAACAGGAGGCCCAGCGTCAACTGAAACGCCTTGAACAAATGCACCCCGAATCTGCGGAAGCAACCATTGTTCGAACCTTTGTAGATTGGCTTGTGGAACTGCCATGGAACAAAACCACCGAAGATATGCTGGATATTAAACAAGCAAAAAAAATATTGGATTCGGACCATTATGCACTGGAAAAGATAAAAGATCGAATTCTTGAATACTTAAGCGTCCGGATGTTGAATCCTAAAATGAAAGGGCCGATTCTCTGCTTTGTCGGTCCCCCCGGAGTGGGGAAAACCTCTCTTGGGAAAGCGATTTCTCGTGCCTTGAAACGAAGGTTTATTCGGATTTCACTCGGAGGGATTCGGGATGAAGCAGAGATTAGGGGGCATCGGCGCACCTACATTGGAGCACTGCCGGGCCGTATTTTGCAAGGGTTGAAACAGTGCGGATCGAATAATCCGGTATTTATGATGGATGAAATCGATAAGTTGGGGGTTGATTTTCGAGGAGATCCCTCTGCGGCGCTGTTAGAAGCCCTCGATCCGGAACAGAATGCGAGCTTTAGCGACCACTACCTCAATTTGCCCTTCGATCTTTCGAAGGTTATGTTTATCCTGACGGCGAACCTAACCGATACGATTCCCCCTGCGCTCTTGGATCGTATGGAAGTAATATCGATTTCCGGCTACACGGAAAATGAAAAGCAGATGATTGCCAATAGGCATCTTTTACCGCGCCAACTCAAGGAAAATGGCCTACAGGCAAAGAACGTGCCTGTCAGTCACGGGGCACTTCGACAGGTCATTACGGAATACACTTCCGAAGCCGGAGTAAGAAATCTGGAAAGGGAACTCGGCACGATTTGCCGTAAAGTGGCACGCAAGATCGCCGAAGGCGGGAAGGGACCGTATCGAGTTACAAAAAACAATATGCACAAGTTTCTCGGATTACCCAAGTATTTTCCTGAGATGGATCAAGAGCACAGCCAGGTCGGTTTGTCCACCGGATTGGCCTGGACACAGGTGGGAGGAGAAGTTCTCTATGTAGAAGCATCTCTATACAATGGGAAGGGGGAGTTAATCCTAACCGGGCAACTTGGCGATGTGATGCAGGAATCCGCTCGGGCGGCACTCAGCTACGCCAGGGCAAATATGACGACTTTTAACTTGGAAGAGACACTATTTGAAAATTTGGATATTCATATTCATGTACCGGCCGGTGCCATTCCCAAGGACGGGCCTTCTGCAGGTATCGCCATGGCAACCGCTCTGGTTTCTGCCCTAACGAAGACACCGGTGAACAAATATGTGGCAATGACAGGTGAAATCACGCTTAGGGGACGCGTGTTGCCTGTGGGCGGGCTGAAGGAAAAAGCTCTGGGTGCGCTGCGCGCAGGTATCCGAACCATTGTCATTCCGGAGAAAAATAAAAAAGACCTCTCGGAAATGCCCGTCAATATCAAACGAAAAATAAAATTTGTACCCGTTTCTCACATGGATGACGTGTTGTCCCTTGCGCTGGAAAACTAACTATGCGGATTCTTGCAATTGATACCGCCACAAAGAGTTGCAGCGTTGCCATCGCCAGCGAAACATCTTTGCTGGCTGAAACGACCGTCGTCAGCGATCAAACCCACTCCAAGCACCTGATGACATCGATTGATCAGGTTCTTCGAATGGCGCAACTTCAAATTGATGAATTAGACGGGTTTTCCGTGACCAAAGGACCCGGGAGCTTTACGGGACTTCGGATTGGCATCAGCGTCATAAAGGGGCTTGTGGCGGCATCCGGCAAACCGCTTTTGGGTGTTTCCACCTTAGATGTTCTTGCAAGGCAAGCAGGAACTGCATTGGCGTTGATATGTTCGGTTATCGATGCGAGGAAAGACGAGGTTTATTTTTCTCGATACCGATTACGAGATGAGATCCTATACAACGAATTCGCAGCACAGGCATTGCCGATTGAAAAAGCGGTCCAAGACATTGTCGAACCCTGTATGTTTATTGGAGATGGTGCCTTGTCGTATCGCAATACCATATCGGACAAACTCGGCAAGGCAGCCCATTTTGCACCGGTGTATCTACACACCATTCGCGCATCTACGGTTGCATCGCTAAGCATGGAACGATTTCTAACGGGAGAATCCGACGGGATTGAAACCTTCGTTCCTTCCTATATCCGTCGGTCGGATGCAGAATTGAGTGTCAATACCAGTGTAAGAAGACGTGGCGGAATGTAACCCGGATCAAAAAATATAGCATCGTGAATGCCGTTGACATTTTGTTGATTCTTTGATAAATAAACTTATTTAATTAACCGATTTTGCTAAATAATAATGTCGATGAATACCTTTTGTAGCTTCAACCCACCGCGTCGTTTCGCAATCCCTGTGGCAAGAGCCGGATATCCAATGATATTTTCTGCGGTGGTGCTTGCTGTTGTGTTTGCTTGGTTTGGATTTGTGTTTTTAACGATGACGACTCTATTCCTATGCGTATTTATCTGCTATTTCTTTCGGGACCCAAATCGCACCATCCCGAATCAGGCAAGGGCGGTGATGGCTCCTGCCGATGGTAAAATCATAAAGGCAGAACAGGTTGATCATGGACCGTTTATTGATGAAGCCTGCGTAAGGATCAGTATTTTTATGTCGGTGTTTAACGTTCATGTGAATCGCATTCCCTATGCAGGAAATATATTGAAGCTTGAACATCGGCCGGGAAAATTTTTTTCCGCATATCTGGATAAAGCATCCCGGCAGAATGAGCAGAATTCGATTTTTCTTGAAACCGACACTGGAACTAAGATAAGTTTTGTCCAAATTGCCGGATTGATTGCCCGACGTATTCTCTGTAAGATTCAGGTAGGGGATGCGGTTGATAGAGGGCAGCGGTTTGGAATGATTTGCTTTGGATCCCGCGTAGATATTTATTTGCCGGTTGATACGGATCTGCAGGTCTCCGTGGGTAATCGTGTGAAAGCAGGAATTTCTATTTTAGGATATCTGTCATGAGAAGAAATTACGGAACGAAACAAGAGGGGCTTCCCAGGGGAATTTACATTTTACCGAATATATTTACGTCGTTAAATATTTTTTCTGGGTTTTACGCCATAATATCTTCAGTTAACGGCAACTTTGTGGCCGCGGCCATCGCGATATTGATCGCTGTTCTATTTGATGCATTGGACGGTAAAATTGCTCGGGCCACCAATACCACTAGTCGCTTTGGTGTGGAATACGACTCTTTAGCCGATTTGATTTCTTTTGGACTTGCCCCCGGATTGATGATGTATCAGTGGGCCTTAGGCCCGCTGGGGCGGATTGGTTGGTTGGCATCGTTTCTTTTTATGGCTTGCGGCGCACTGCGTCTCGCCCGGTTTAATACCCAGGCCATAAGTGATCACTTTGTCGGCCTACCGATACCCGCTGCAGCCGGCATGATCGCAACAACCGTTTTGCTGTGCGACCGTATGGGTGTCGACAGTTCTGCCAACAAGATATTAATGCTCATTGAGCTGTATGCACTGTCATTTTTAATGGTGAGCTCAATCAAGTACAATAGTTTTAAAAAGCCTGAATTATTTAAAAAGATGAATTTCAATGTCTTGGTGGCAGCGTTGTTGATTTTGATTTTTATTGCTGCACAGCCAGCCGTGGCCCTCCTTCTTTTAATCCTTACCTATGTTGTGTCGGGTCCCTTCAATTTTTTATTGAGGTATAAAAAACTGACGCGGAAAAAAGCCGAAGCCCGCAAAACAGACGAACATCGTCCAACTCCGATATAGGAACCATTTCGATTGGACAATTCAGACGCACATTTCATCAGAATATCATTTTAAATTCTCTACAG
>JAHEHB010000323.1 GCA_024644775.1 Deltaproteobacteria bacterium | reverse complement strand
GAGACTCAAATCCAGGCAAGAGAAGCTTCGGGAAGAGTGATCGTCTTGCCGATAAAAACGACGGCATGGTTGAACACAACGGCCTCTGAGTCCGCTCTTACCGCCTAAAAAACTACTCCAGTAACACCTGCCGGAAACACCATAACACAGGGCGCCATGGACAAATATCTCGAGGTTTAGATCTTTGGGACAGGTTTTTGCCATGGTTTTGATTTCGTCGATATCCAGTTCTCTGGGGATGACGATACCGTTGACGCCCAGGTTTTTTCGAACAAGGGTCAACGCTCCAGGAAAACTCACATTTGCCAATGTCGATAATACCAACTCTCCAGAAAAATCCGTTTGTCGGGCCAGTTGAAGTAGGGCTAAATCCTGGATAATCAATGCGTCCGGCCGCACAAAGCGTTTGAGCCTTTTTAGCACATCGCCCATTTCATCCAATTCGGAAGGCGTCAACGCCGTGTTGATGGTGATGAGTACTTTTGTTCCTTTATCGTGTGCGAGTTGTGTGAGTGTTGCCAGTTGTTCAAACGTAAAATTTTGGGCTTCCATGCGTGCGGAATATCGCTTCAAACCGCAATATATGGCATCTGCCTCAGCTGCTAAAGCTGCCAGGAAGGATTCTTTGCTTCCGGCCGGGGCTAGAATTGAAGGGGCTGGTAATTTTTGGATATCTGCCGTCATTTTCTTTCCATTCACTTGTACGCTGCTAATCTTGTGTTATATTCTTTCCTGTAAAATGTTTTTTTGGTAGCTTGTGGCAGAATTAATTTCCGACCACAAAGACACCATGACACGAAGAAAAAAACAGCTTGTGTCATTGTAGCAAAACCTTTTTGGTTTTAGCGTCCAAAGGCGATATATATTAAAACTAAACGCGATAGGAATCAACAGTAGGATGATGGTATGAAAATAGCAGTCAGTGGAAAAGGCGGGGTTGGGAAGACCACTTTTGCAGCACTTCTCATACGGACATTGGATGAAGCGGGAAAACAGGTTTTGGCCATCGATGCGGATCCGGATGCGAATTTGGCGGCTGCAATCGGTATCGCCCATGCAGATCAGATCACACCCATTTCTGAAATGGAGGCGCTGATATACGAAAGGACCGAGGCAAAGCCCGGCAGTATCGGTGGATTTTTTAAATTAAACCCGAAAGTTGATGATCTGCCCGATGCATTGTCCATTAAGTTTAACCATATCAAATTGATGCGGCTGGGCGGGGTAAAAAAGGGGGGCGCTGGCTGTATATGCCCGGAGAGCACCCTTTTGAAATCGCTGATTACCCATATTGTGCTTGCAAGAGATGAGGTCGTGGTTATGGATATGGAAGCCGGTATCGAACATTTGGGCAGAGGGACGGCCAAAGCGGTAAACAGGTTGCTGGTCGTTGTGGAACCGGGCAGACGCAGCATTGATACGGCCGGGCACATAGAAAAGCTCGCATCGGAAATCGGGCTCAGAAACATCTCAATCGTTGGAAACAAAATCCGAAACCCGCAAGATGAGGCCTTTTTAAGGGACCATCTCCCGCAGTTTGACTTCCTTGGTTTTTTACCCTTCGATGATACTCTCATAGAAGCGGATCTAAAAGGAATATCCCCCTTTGACACGGACGCCCCTGCCAAAGCGGCCATCAAGAAAATATTAACCCGGCTCTAATGCGAGAAAGAAGATATTATCCCAGGAAATCGAGAGGTCGTCGCGACAACCATACCGTGCATTTTCGGCTGAAACCGGAGGCGGATGCCAAATTAAAGCGGGTCTTTGCTGAAATCGGCGTTCCGGAGCAAACACCCTTTCGGCCGGATCCCTTTCAATTGGAGGCATTGGCCGCTATCGAGCGGACCGATTGCCTGGTAACTGCCCCCACGGGTGCCGGAAAAACCTGGATTGCCGAGCAGGCCATCTCCAGAATTCATGAAAAAGGCAAGAAATCCTGGTACGCCTCTCCTCTAAAGGCATTGAGCAATGCAAAATACGCTGAATTTTCAAAAATTTTCGGTCCTAAAACGGTCGGCATTTTAACCGGTGATCGTAAAGAAAACCCTGAAGCCTCGATTGTTGTGGGTACCACCGAGATTCTTCGAAATCAGCTTTATGATTCGATGCATCAGGGCGTATCTTTATCCACCGATTTTGTAATCTTGGATGAGGCCCATTTTTTGGGAGATGAAGATCGGGGTGTCGTGTGGGAAGAAATCTTCATATATCTTCCCTCGCGAATACCGATTTTGATGCTTTCCGCCACCATTGGAAATGCATATGAGATTGCCGATTGGCTTTCCTCCATCCGTTCCCGCCACTGCACGGTCATTGAGGAAAAAGAAAGACCGGTTCCGCTGTATTCGTTGTATCTTCACCATACCGGCGCTCTGTTTCCACTTTTGTCGGACGGCAAGTCGAGAGGCAAACGGAAACTGTACAAAAAAGTGAGGGCGTATGAAAACAGCCGGCGTCCGATACGCCTTGCTGCCGCCCGAAGATTACCCCCATTTGGAGAGATTCTGGGCGTTTTGAGAAAATACCGACTGCTTCCGACGATTTTTTTTCTAAAATCACGAGCCGATTGCGATAAGGCACTGGCGCTTTGCAGGGAAAATAGATCACACGTTCAAGATCGCAGGCAAACGATACACGAGAAAATCGAAGCCCTTTCATTTCAAAGCCCCTACATTGGACAGCATCGTCAACGCTGGGAGCTTGAAAATCTCGCTGTGGGAGCGCATCACAGCGGTCAACTTCCCTCCTGGAAGCTCGTTATCGAACATTTGATGACGGAAGGATTGATGGATGCCGTATTTGCAACATCCACGGTGGCCGCCGGCGTAAATTTTCCGGCAAGAACCATCGTTTTTTTGAACTCAGACCGATATAATGGCGTAGAATTCAAACCGCTGACACCCACCGAGTTTCACCAAATGACGGGCAGAGCCGGACGTCGCGGGATGGATCGCATAGGGTTTGCTGTCGCGGTTCCCGGTAAATTTATGGATACGCGACTGGTTGCAAGGCTGGTTGACTCGTCGCCCACGAATGTGGTGAGCCAAATTAAGATCAATTTTTCCATGGTTTTGAATCTGCTTCTGTCGCATTCACCCAACCAGATTAAAGATCTTCTTAAAAACTCCTTTGCAAGTTACCTCATTGTGAAACGACGGAATCCAAAACACCGTCCGTCCGATCCGTTCTTCTATTGGCATGACTTTTTGAGGCATCTTCGCTTTCTGAAAAAAAAAGGATTTGTAACAGACGACAGCGAATTGACGGACGATGGCAGATGGGCGTCCCGCCTCAGGATGGATCAGCCGCTTTTGGTGGCAGAGGGGTTGAGACGGAATTTGTTTCCGGATTCAGACCCTGCGTTGCTTGCTGCCGTGTTTGCAACTTTTGTGAGTGATCGTGAATCGGATGAAACCGTCAACAAACGGCTGTTACCAAAGACGCTGCTAACTGCTTTTCTATCCTTAGAAAAGGGGTTGCGTTCCTTTGCAAAAGATATGGCGGATAACCGGTTTGACGTAAGACCCCTTTCGGTTCGGCCGGCAGCCGCCATGTTCGCCTGGGCAACCGGAAAACCCTGGGATGTTGTCTGTTCGGTATTTGAAATCGAAGAAGGAGATCTCGCCATGCTCATTCTGCGCACGGCAGATCACTTGCGACACATCATATCGGTTGCTGAGTCATTTACCGCCGTTGCCGATTCCGCCAAAGAGGCAATGCGACTTATTCTTCGAGATCCTGTGTCGACGGAATATGAGAATTGAGTTGATGATTTAGATCCTCCGGAGAAAATGGGAGATACTGAAAGAGCCTTTGTTCCAGCGCTTCTGTTTTACCCCGAAGCCACATCAACCGATCTTTGTCTTTTTGGGTTTTTCCGTATCGTTTCCAGGTATAGGCCATTCGTTCTATAAGGCTCACCACGTTGTCGTGCAGAACCCTCTTGTCTGCGTAGTTTACAATTTCTGCTTCTATAATATTTTGCGATGATAAATAGGCATCCAATCGAACATGCTGACGAATCACGTGCCCGACTTCCGGATACCCCAAACCGATGAGGAGTTGACCGCCCGTGGATGCGTGATTTTCGCCGGTTTTAAAGCTTCTCGTTTTCGTAATATCGTGAAGCAGAGATGCGGCCTGAACCAGGTCACGATTCAGATGCCCGTTTAGTTTCGTTAGATTGTCCAAAAGACACATCGCCACTCGGCAGACCTGCTGCGAGTGCGCAACGATGTGCGCCATCATGTTCATTTCATTGATGAGCTGGTAACACCTCTTTTTTGACGGAATGAGCATATCGTGATCCTCACAATATAATATTTACCAGATCTTCAAAGAGTTTACCAGATGGTATCCTAAGTATTCCTTCTTAAGATTTGGACATTTAACTTTTGGAGTCCAAATTTCAACGCTTTTTTCTTTTCATGCTTTCTCATGGCGATGTCTACTCTATTCTTGTATCTTCTATTCATGCGATCGGTTACTTTGCAAACACCAAATTTGGCGATCTTGATCATTGAACCGAGAGGTACAAAGTTGGCGGCGCAACGCTTGCGCCCCGCATTCAGCATAGCACAAATATTTTCTCCATTTGCAGATTCACATGGGTCGCCAGAGGTCTGGGAAGGATCACCGGCATTGTAAGCGGTAACTTCGCGAATTGTTTCACTGACAACCAAATATGTATTTTTTGATCGTTTGGATTGAGAGGGAAGGGCAGGTTTAATAATTTTGGGTACGGAGTCAAAAACGTTCGTGTTAGGCGTTGAGGGGCTTTGTTTGCTGAGATCCCGAAGACTCTGCTCCTTAGGGTTTGAACCCACCTGTAAACCCACAGCGAAGCAAACACACAGTATTAAGGTAAAAATTGCTATCGCATATAACTTCCATGCGATCTTTTTTTTTGTTTGCAAAAAGAACTGTGCCTTTTCATTCGATTCCTTAGTCTTATTCACATCTACATCCCCCAACTGCAGGCTACCTAATCCAACAAAAAAACTTACACCATGGATCGAAGCTAAAACTTAAATTTTCTTTGTCAAGTTAAGCAGTTGTATTTTCTACTTAAAATCAGCTGTCTATTAGTCGGGGTTGACTCCTCGCAACTTCAACCATTGTTTCCAATCGGATGAATCGTCGGTCGTGATCGCGCAAGTCGCTTTGGATGCCCCTTATCCCTGATTGCATATTTTCTTGACACAACAAGGGGTGAAGCGTAAATCAACTTTACGGTCTGCAAGCAAAAGCGGTACGATAATTCCACTTTGAAACCCACGAACATCACGCGCTATCTAATTAAAATTTAACAGGTTAGGTTTGCTTCTACTTTTTCCTTCGTGTCACATCTATTACATTTGGCATAATATTTGAATAACTATAATGCGTAATGATTGGGATTTGAACCGGTCGCTGGTAACCGGGTAGATTAACATGAAAGGGGGTCCAAATGAATTATCGATGCCTTGCAATGATCTTGACCACCATTTTCGGCCTGATTGTTTGCGGTCCTCATGACCTCATGGCGGATCGTAGAAGCTGTTATCCCGCCGCCCAGGATGCGGACGGCGACGGTTACGCCGACAGCAACGCAAACGCGGTTGAAATCTCGGTCAGTCAGGTGCAAAAACTTTCCTGTCCGGACGGCTATGTGCGTCAGGGGGGCGACCTGGAGGATTCCGTCGCTGCCATCCATCCAAGACGACCGGAAGTGTCCTACGACAATCTCGACAACAACTCCAATGCCAAGATCGACGAACCCGGTTTCGTCTACCCTTTCGACAACAGAAACCGTTGGGTGACGCCGACATCCTTTAAAATCAAACTTAAAATCAATGACAGGCAAACCAGGGACCTCCAGCGGACCGGGCGCCAAATCGACGCCGCGGTAGAGGTCGTGCGCCTCGCCGAATCCGGCGCACTCCGACATGAACGCCATTCCGGCATCCTGTGGGAGAACGAAGGCGGACACCTGTATGCGACCTTAACCGTGACCGGTGTCCAAAACACCGTCTATCGGGCGAATGTTCTGTTCATAGAACGGGGTGCGGGCACGGATCTCGGGCCTCAGTCGGACTGGTACTACACTTCTACGACGGGACCGAGCGAGGAGGACAAACGCCGGACCGGTATTCTTTTACGGGGTTTCCATGAACTCAATGAGTCGAACTTAGGGCGTGTGGGCTACCTCGGCAAGCCTTATGTCGACGGAACGAAATACGGGGCGCGTCCGACGGAACAATGGTGTTCCGAGTTCTTCTCATGGGTTGCCCGGCCTTTCATCAGAGGCGTGAGCAACGAGACATCCGTACCACAGTTGGTGCGGTTCTTCAAGGCTCGCAAAACGTACATCGGGCAATCCGAAATCGCAACCA
>JAHEHB010000322.1 GCA_024644775.1 Deltaproteobacteria bacterium | reverse complement strand
GCGTTCCCTGGGCGTCAGGGCTGCGGCAGTCGAGGCGTCTTCCAGTAGCAGTTTTTCCACGTATTCTTTGACCACGGTACCGGTTATTTTTGAGCTCAGATAGGTCTCGCCGGCAACCACAGTGCGGATGGCCTGGATCAATTCTTCAAAAGCGGAATCCTTCAACAGGTAGGCGGACACGCCGGCTTTGAGCATACCGACCACAAACTGCCGATCTGCATACATCGAGAAGGCAATAACCTTTGTTTTGGGGAATTCGGTGATGATTTGGCGAGCAGCATCGATGCCGTTCATATCGGGCATGTTGATATCCATGACAACGACATGGGGATTGAATTTTCGGGTCATCTGCAGGGCCACGCGGCCGTTTTCCGCGTCCGCAACCACCTCCATCCCGGGTTGCTTTTCGATCAGGGCACGCAGGCCCTCTGTCATGATTTTGTGGTCGTCAACCAGAAGAATGTTTAATCCCATGGCATATTGCCCTCCTTGGGGGGTGAAAACGCTTTTTATATTGTTTTTCTGGTTATATAGAAAGACCAAGTTGAGGGAACGATGTCTATTTTATCCCCCTCCCTCAATCCCTCCCGCCAGGGGAAGGAAGCTAAATTTCACTAACTTGGGCTTTGTATATAATCAGTATTGTTTTTAACAATTACCGTTTTGCGAAAAAAATTTTAATAAATTCATCAGCTGTCCATTTAAATCGATCCCTTTTTTGGTTTCGGCTTGTTCGGTTTGGGCCTATCCGGTGTTTCCGTCTCGCGACTCATCGGTAGGACCAGGGTTACACGGGTCCCGCTACCGGGTTCGGATTCGATCTCAAGGTGTCCGCCGAGAGAGGCGATGCGCTCCCGGATGCTGAAAAGCCCGAAGCCTTCGGAATCAGTCTCGACGGAGTTGAGCACGGAGGTATCGAAGCCGACACCGTCGTCTTCGACGTCGACCCGGACGGCGCCGGCCGCTCTTCGAATCGATACGCCGGCGTTCTGTGCCCGGGCGTGTTTTACGATATTGAACAACAGCTCCCGTGTCGCCTGGAAAATGATCACACGATAGCTTTCATCCACCGTCTTGGGTCGACCATCATCTTTAAATTCAATTCGGATGTTGTGCGTTTTCTGGGTGTGGTCGGTCAGCCATGCCAGGGCCGCCTCCAAACCCAGCTGATACAAAACCGGCGGGCTCAGTTCGAATGTCAACAAACGGGTATCTTGAATCGTCTGATCGACAAACGTCCGGATTCCCTCCAGTGTTTTGACAGCGGTTTTTGAGGGTAATGCCGCCTGCAACTCTCCCAGCTTAATCTTGGTGACAGCGAGGGTCTGACCGATACGGTCATGGAGTTCCGTTGCGATACGCCTGCGTTCCCGCTCCTCGGTCAAAAGCAGTTCTGAAGATAGTGAGCGAAGCTGTTTTCGCTGATGGAGTAGGACGGTTTCGTTGTATTTTCGTTCCTTTATTTCAAGATTCAGTCGAAAAATATACGCCAGGGTAAAAACGGTCACCACCGAAACGTAGAAAGAGGCGGGGGGTATCCAGAGATTGAAAGATCCAAAAAGAACCAGAGTAACTACGGTGAGCGTCAGTAGGCTCAGAAAGCCGATTAAGACTCCATTTATGCCGCTTAGTCTTATAAATATAAAAAAACAGAAAACAGCCAAAACAATCGCAAAGGCCCATCTGACCCCTTTGGGGACAGATCGGATACTTCCTTTATCCAGCAGGTTGTTGAGGATATGCGCATGGACTTCTACTCCGGGCATTCTGCTCCTGCCGTTTGTGAAGGGAACCAGAAGACTCTCACGAACGCCAGCAGCCGTTTTTCCCAGCAAAACAATTTTGTCGGCGAAAAAGGAGGGGGACCATTGACCGTTGAGGATGTCTGCAACCGAGATATATGGAAATATACCCGGAACACCATAAAAATTAATCCTCATACGTTCGGATTGGATAATATTGTCCGCATTTATATGTTGCAGCGGTAGATTTCGAATTTCCGCCGGGGAATGTTTTCCACCGTTCAAGACCGCATACAGTGCGGAGGCAAAGGACGGTATAGATTCGGATTGATACGAGATGGTATGAAACACCTCTCGTGCAAATCCGTCGATTCCCAATTCCACGTGGACGTGGCCAAGTCCGGCCGGTGATAATATTTTAACCGGATAGGAAACATTCAACTGTTTATCGATATAAAGGGGTAGCACGACTCTGGCATGGCGTGTAATAGCGCGCGATAGCAACGCATCATCATCCGAGACTTCAGAAAAGATAATGTCAATTCCAACCGCTGAGGCTTGGCTGAAAATTTCAAGCAACTCGGCGTAGTGAGCTCTGCGGACCGGCCACCTGCCCAACCGGGCAAGCGTTTTTTCGTCTACGGCAGCGATAATGATACGGTCATCGGGAATCCGCTGGCCCCGGAGCCTGAAGGCAAGATCATAACAATAATTGTTCAAGCCTTCAAATAACCCGATGTTTTCAAAAAACAGTACTGCAGCCACAAACACAAGAACGATGCAGATGAAACGGATTTTTTCGTTGTTTTTAATTGATTTCACACTCAGATGACGGTGTTTAATGGTTTAACTTATTACCCTGCCCGTTGCATAGTTTTCGATAGGGCCGCGGTGGACCCCACACACGCCTTGCGACTTCGGTTAAAGCAACTCCATGGTTTTTTACCAATCCAATCGCAATCTGCGCGCGAACTGCAGACACTTCCTTGCGCCGGCTGCCGGTTCTTAATTCTTTGATGGATACATTATTATTCTTACAGACTTACAGAAAAAATTACAACTCCGTCATGCATAGCAACAAAGATCACTTTCAAAATATTCATGCGTCATAGCTGGACTGAGGCCTTTAACTTGACAACAAGCGAGGGCTGATATACAGCTTGCTCATGATGCTTTTGTGGGACGCTTTTCATATGTCGTGAAAGGTGTTGTTTAAACAATATAAACTCTTTTACCGATAAACGGCTATCCACGATTTCCAAATCTATGGGTTGAGGGTGAAAAAAACCGATTTTCGGAAAGAGAAATCAAAGGAGGGGGCAGATGAAAGATCTAAAAATCCACATATCGTTGACTTTCCCAATAATCGTACTTCTAATCGCGTCCATTTGTTTCCCAACCGGTGCCATAGCGAAGGATAAACTCACCATCTGGATGTTGTCTACCTATTCTGAGAAGGGCAACGAACTCATGCAGCGCTACGCCAAAGAATATGAAACCCAGGCCGGCATCAACGTCGGGATTAACATCATGCTCTATCGACCCATGCAGGAAAAGGTTAATGCCTCCATCGAAGCCAAAACGCCTCCCGATCTCATTCTGATTCTCGGCGACAACTCCAAGTTTTACGGCAACCAGGGCCTTCTATTGGATATGAAGGAGATGGTCGATGAATTGAGCAGCCGGGGCGGCGGCATTTTCGAAGCGTCCACCCTTCCGCTTCTCACCGATGAGCAGGGGCATGTATGGGGGATGCCTATGGAAATCGATCTTTCGCCCCTATACGCTCGAAAAGACATTATCGAGGCGGCTGGAATGCAGATGCCCGAAACCTGGGATGATTTCAGGGAAATCTGCAGCAAGTTGCAGAAACCGCCGTTGCTTCATGGTGCCGGTTTAACCCTCGGCAGGACCCCGGACGGTCATCATCACGTCCTAGATATCATCTGGAATTTCGGTGGTAGGGAGACGGCGAGCGATGGCAAAACCGTTACCATCAATTCGCCCGAAACCCTGAAAGCCGTGGAGTTCATTGCCGACATGTTTCTCAAGGACAAATCGATTCCGAAAGATTCCCTCAGCTGGCAGGGACCTGGTAACAACCAAGCATATCAAACCAAGCGGTTAATATTCACCATCAATCCCGGCAGCATTTATGGATGGTTGGAAAAAAACGATCCCGAACTGCTCAAAAACACCGCCATGCTCCGCATCCCCAAGGGGCCGGCCGGCACCCGGTATGCCTGGGGCGGTTGTTGGGCCTGGCTGGTTTTCAAGTCCAACGAAAGGCAGCACGATCTGGCTAAGGGATTTCTACGGTATATCTATGATCTCGACCGTTACAACAAGGTGATCTTGGCCGCCAACGGCCGTTGGTTCCCGATTTATAGAGATCTAGCCAAGGACCCCTTCTGGAAACAGAAGCATTTCATAAATTTCGAAGAGTTGGCAGCGGATACCCGTTTCATCGGTCTTGACGGCCCCCCGAACGCAGCCGCAGCCGAAGTCCAGCGTACGAATGTGCTGGTAGACATGATTCACCGAGTCGTGGTAGACGACTGGACGCCGCAAAAGGCCCTGGATGAGGCCGAAAAACGGATCAAAGAGATCTACGCGCGTTACCAATAAGGTCAGGTATTTTGCGCGTATTCGACTAATCGGCGTCGACACCGCCGCCGCTCACGGGCAGTATTTCGCTAAAAAACGTGAATGCTGCCCGCAAATCCGGAGATCGAAGCAACCGCCAGGGGTGAACCGGAGAGCGAGTGCTGCCGAATACCCGTCGCTGAATACGCGGGGATGATTCACCCCATCGATAGACCCTCACATCGAATCCGGAAAAGACGATGGATCTCAAATCAGCCCAAATAGAGTCAACCACCCCGGCCGTCAACCCGATGGCGAAACAGGAGAATCGGCTGGCTTTTTTTTTCCTGCTGCCCACGTTGATCATCCTTTTCGGGCTGGTGTCCTATCCCAGCATTCTTGCAATCATTTACAGCTTCAGCCGTAAACTGGTGGGAGGGGAGGCCTCCTTTGTGGGGCTCGCCAACTATATCGAGCTTTTCAAAAACAGCATTTTTCAAAAAACCGTATGGAATTCGGTTGTTTACACCTTCGGTTCGGTAACCGTCAAACTATTTTTGGGTCTGGGCATGGCCCTGGTGTTGAATCAGAGTTTTAAATTCCGGAATGTCTTCCGGGGACTACTCTTTCTACCCTGGGCGATCCCCTCACTCACCGCTTGCCTCACCTGGAAATTGATGTACGATGCCAATGCCGGCGTATTCAACTATATCCTGTTTAAAATAGGCCTCATCAAGGACTTTATCTATTGGCTCTCCGATGCGGATATCGCCCTTTATTCGGTGATGGCTCTGGTGATATGGAAAGGCACACCCTTCCACGGAATCATGCTGCTGGCCGGATTGCAGTCGATTCCAGACGAGCTCTATGAAGCGGCCGAGGTCGATGGTGCATCGGTTTTTCATAAATTTTTACACATCACGCTTCCGTCCCTCAAAGATGTCATTATCATTGTCTACTTGCTGTCTTCCATTTGGACCTTTCACAGTTTTCAATTCGTTTACGTGCTGACAGGTGGTGGCCCCTCCCATTCCACACAGATATTTCCGGTCCTAAGCTATGAACTCGGGATCGCCAACATGCGTCTGGGCATGGGGGCTGCCGTCTCCATCATTTCGGTCCCCTTCATATTTATTCTCATTATTCTGCTGACCCGAAAACTGATTCGAGAGGAGTAGATGACACTGACGCGTCAAACGAAAAGACGATATCAGAAGGCGGTTACGTTTATCGCATTAGGATTTTTTTTGATCATCTCTCTGTTTCCCTTCTACTGGATGGTGTCAACTTCCTTTAAGAACAGTCAGGAGATCTATCAGATCGTCCAGTCGCTTTACCCGAAAAAGTTCGTTCTGGACCACTACCGGTATGCCGTATCAAATTCCATGTTTCCGATCTATATGCGGAACAGCATTTTGGTGGCCCTGGTGACGACCGCTATTTCGATTTTCGTCAGTGCGTTTGCCGCTTACAGCATTGTACGAATCCGGTTCCGCGGCAAAGCGGTGGTGTCTCGCGGTATTATATTCAGCTACCTGATCCCGCCGGCGCTGTTGTTTATTCCCCTCTTCCGCGTCGTTACAATGCTGGGGCTGTATGATTCGCTGTTGTCTCTAATCGTTACCTATTTAACCTTCGCCACCCCCTTTTCCACATGGATGCTGATCGGATATTTTCGCACGGTTCCCAAGGAGATTGAGGAGGCGGCCATGATCGACGGCTGCAGCCGTGTCGGCGCGCTATTTCGAATTCTGTTTCCGCTCTCGCTGCCCGGCATAGCAGCGGTCTCACTTTTTGTGTTTACGCGCTGTTGGAACGAGTTTCTCTATGCCATGGTGTTCATCACCGACGAGAGGAATAAGACGATCCCGATAGGACTTCAGGGGCTCTTGCTGGACGATATGTATCTTTGGGGAGAGCTGATGGCGATGTCTGTCCTGGCGTCCATCCCGCCTATCCTTATTTACATTTTCGGCCAAAAGTGGGTAGTGGGCGGATTCGTTGCCGGGGGAGTCAAGGCCTAACCGGATTGCGTTTCCGTTTTTGCCGCAAAT
>JAHEHB010000321.1 GCA_024644775.1 Deltaproteobacteria bacterium | reverse complement strand
GCTTTCAGTCCGTTTTCTTTGAGTGACCACAGTGCCTGAAATGCGGGTACGGGGATCTTTCCATGGGTTGTGAAGGTGTCATCGATGTCAAAGAAGACACCAATGATATTTTTTGTAGAACTCTCAGGAAGGAATTCGATTGAAGGGATCATGATGTTTGATCCTATCACGCTCGGAATCCCGCGTAAATACAAAAACCTGGATGCCAAGTTCATGGGCCTCCTGTAATCTGCCTGTATTTTACGTCAGTTATGGATAATCTTTTGGGGCCTATTGACACCCGGTGCCTGATAGCTTAGTGCTATGGAATACGTTGATTCGTTGAAAATTGACGATGCCAACGGTAATTGTCAGGCACCGAAAAATCGGCGGGACATTCTGTAGAGATATGAAAAACGCTGAGTTTAGTATTTAAGGAAGACAAGAAAAGGAGAAGAATCCATGAAAGAGCGTGAACGAATTGTGAACATGTTGAAAGGTAAACGAACCGACCTGTTACCCTGGGCAACTCGGCTGGACATCTGGCATACGGCTCGGTTACGGACCGGAACACTGCCAGAGGAAATGGCCGACATGGATCTGAACGAGATCTATCGCTCTCTGAGAATCGGACGACAGTGCTACTCCCATCTGACGGCTACCCGACTGCACGGTGTTGAGATGACCGTCGATTTCAACGGTGCGATTTTGCGGCAGGAAACCAGCCCCAGCATGCACTTTCCCCAACCCAGAGAGCTCGTTTTAAAAGATGAGCCCGGAATTACCACCGTTACACTCGAAACACCGGTCGGCACAGCACGTTTCCGTTTTCAAGTGGTGGAAGAATTGCTCCAAGGTGCGGCAGCACCCTATCTAGTGGAACACATTCTGAAAGACAATGACGATTTTGAAGTGGTCAAGTGGATTTTGAAACACGCTGAGATCGAGCCGAGCTACGCCGATTTCGAGGCCAAGGAAGCGATGGCGGGTGAAGAGGGCTTTACCATTGGAATGATGGATCGCGTCCCGTTTCAGCGTATCCTGCTCGATTTTATGGGTGAGGAACATACGGTCTTCCAGATGATGGACAATCCCGAAAACTTCCAATATTTGTTGGATGTCCTGGGCGATCTGGGTGAGGAAGTGTTGAAGCTTTCCCTGGCATCGCCGGCGTTGATGTTGGAGTTCACCGACAATGTGGAGGGATCGATTACCAGTCCCAAACTGTTTCAGGAATACTGCATGCCGTATTTGCAGGCGGCGGCCGATAAAATTCATGCTCAGGGTCGGTTTTTGGGAAGTCACATGGATGGCGACATGACCTCGTTATTGCACTTGGTGCCGGAATGCGGGGTGGACGTGGTGGAATCGTTTTCACCGGCACCACTAACCCGATTGGACTTTGGAGATGCTTGGGAGGCATGGCGCGGAAAGGTGCTGATGTGGGGGGCGATCCCATCACCAATCTTTGAACCCCACGTACCGGAACATGAGTTTGTCGACTGGGTCAGCAGGATGTTGGATATCATCGGTGATAACGGGCAGATTATCCTCGGAATCGGTGATCAGGCAGTGAGGCCAAGCCTGATAGAGCGGGTCGGAAAGGTCAGCGAAATGTTGGGAAGATAGGGTAAAGAATTGGTGTTTTTGTCAATTTGTGACCAATCGAAACCATGCGGACGTGTCAGGTTAATCTTCCTCCTCATCGATCATGGCCCTTTTCATCCGGACAGTTTTAAATGCTACCGCAATGGTCATCACCGCAGCGATTGCCAGAAGGGTTGCGGAAATCGGGCGGGTTACGAAAATAGAAAGGCTTCCGTGGGATAGGTTCAACGCCTGGTAGAGCGCATATTCCAGCATCGGACCGAGCACCAGGGCGATGACAAGCGGGGCACCCGGAATGTCGCATTTTTTGAACAAATATCCAATAATTCCAAAAATGATAATAAGCCATACATCCCAAATATTAGTATTCAATGAATATCCACCAATGATACAAATTAAAATAATGGCTGGATAAAGAAGACCATAAGGAATACGCAAACTGTAGGCGAACACAGGAATCATAGGCAGATTCATAATAATTAGAATAAAATTTCCGATAAACATGCTGGCAATGAGCGCCCATACAAATGCACTGCTTTGATGAAATAACAAGGGGCCGGGTTTAAGCCCATAAAGAATCAGGGCGCCCAGCATTACTGCGGTGGCCCCTGAACCCGGTATTCCAAGGGCCAGCAGCGGAACCATCGCTCCGGAACAGGCGGCATTATTAGCAGATTCCGGTGCGGCAACCCCTTCGACCGCCCCCTTTCCGAAGCGTTCAGGATTTTTAGCAACACCTTTCTCCATTCCATACGCTATAAATGAAGCGATCGTAGATCCCGCGCCAGGTAGAGCACCGACCAAGAAACCCACCACCGTCCCTCTCAAAATGGCCCATTTTGATTCAATAACATCCGCAACCGTGGGCCATAATTGTGAAAATTTTACTTTAATGGGCTTTAGTTTCATACGCTCCTCGGCGGAAACGAGAACTTCCCCAATACCGAACAATCCCATGACCACCGCAACAAAAGGGATACCTTCCATAAGCATTGGAAATCCATAAACAAAGCGAGGAGCACCCTGTACAAAATCAGTACCGACGGTACCGAGTGCGAGCCCCAGGATCCCGCTCATCAATGACTTTGTTATGGATTTTCCTCCAACGAAGATAATGGTCAGCAGTCCCATGACAATGAGGCTGAAGTATTCGGCCGGACCAAATTTCAAGCTGAATTCAGCCAAGGGCACACAGATAAAAATCAGGCCGAATGTTCCAACGATTCCGGCAAAAAACGATCCGATGGCCGATATTCCCAATGCTGCTCCTGCACGCCCTTGGCGAGCCATTTGATAACCATCGAATGTCGTTACCACCGACGCCCCTTCACCCGGAACATTAATCAAAATTGATGTTGTCGACCCACCATACTTAGCGCCGTAATAGATCGAGGTCATCATAACCATAGCGGGTGTTGCATCCATGCCGAAGGTAAGCGGAAGGAGCATTGCGATGGTAGCCGCAGGACCGAGTCCGGGTAATATCCCCACGATCGTTCCAAAAAAGCATCCCATCGTTGCCATCCAGAGAATATAGGGTGAAGAAATAACAGAAAAGCCAGTTATCAAATTTTGTAAGGATTCCATTTTTTTATCTCTTTAAAACCCCAAAAATCCGGGGGGAAGTTCAATATTCATCCAGTATCTGAATATAAGGAAAATAGATCCGCTAAATGAGATGCCATAAAAGAGACTCTTCTTTATACTGTAACCTTCCAATATGAATAGTATCAGCGCAACGAATAGAAAAACCGTCGAGGTAAAACCGAACGTTTCCGCGACTAATGCAAATCCTGAAAATATAACGAGAATTAGGCCAAGCCTGTAAAGCGAGTGTTTTCCCGGCAAAATTTTCTTATCATCTTCTTTGCCACCGCTTCGCTTGAACGAATTATAAATCAGAAACATGGATAGCAACCCCAAAAAGATCCCCAGCCAGATGGGTTCAAAACCCGGACCCGGCGTAAACCCCGATGTATAATCCCATCTTAAGCCTTCGATGATAAGCCAACCGCTTATCCCTAAACAAATTATTCCAAATATTCTATCGGCTTTTTTCATGACATTTATCTCCCAGCTGGGGATCTTTCAATTGCAATGAGTTGTTGTTATTTCTTCTTATAAGCTTTCAGCTCCTCAATGTCTTGCCCCAACTCCTCGTTATAGGGACCCAGGAATTTTATGCATTCTTCACTTCGCATATACGTGGGGACCATATTGGCTTTGCTCATAAAGTCTTTCCATTCTTTTGTCTCCATGAGCTTGGCGAAAGCATCTTCCCAATATTTTCGTGCGTATTCCGGAAATCCCGGTCCTCCCCAAAAGCCTCGGTATTGTGTAAACGAGGTGTCGATCCCGCAATCTTTCAATGTCGGCAGGTCCGGCATAAAAGGAATTCTCTTCTCCGTCACCGTCGCCAGAAGCTTCATTTTATCCCCTTCTGCATGGCCTACGGTTTCATTCACGGTTCCAAAAGCCAACTGAATGTGACCGCCAAGGAGGGCAACGGCAGCGTTATTAAAGCTCGTTATGTTGAGCGTAGCCCCGCTGGCTTTCTGGATCCGATGTGCGATGAGGTGTTCAGAACCGCCAATGCTGTGAATACCCGTCGCAATTTTATTCGGATGCGCTTTTGCATCAGCGATAAGATCTTTCATGTCTTTATAAGGGGAAGTTTTGAGCCCTGCCGCTAAATTCGGATCTTCAATCAAAGTGCATATAATTGTCATCTCTTTCCAGCTCTTTAACTTCGTGGTTCCCCGCAAAATGGTAGCCAGAGGAGACGTCGTCCAGTGCTGCAGAACATGTGGGTCGCCTTTTTTATCAACCACGTAGTTAATGGCCACGGTAGCCGCCCCACCCCGTCGATTCGTAACCTTAATTTTCTGTTTTACAATACCTGAATTTTCCAGAATATGTGCGGCAGTACGAGTAAATAGATCCATTCCGCCGCCGGGAGAAGAGTGGATAACAAATTCGATGGGCTTCTCAGGATACGCTGCATTTGCCTGAGAGGTAAGAGGCATAATAACCAAACAAAAAACTACAGGGAGCAAATAGATCATCGTTATTTTTTTCATGCTGACCTCCTCTTTTTTATAAGGTTAAATTCGGAACTTAAATGGTTTTTTTAGTTTCACCTCCTTTATAGTTGCCTGATTGCCGATTTGGATTCCCGAGCATAAAACTAGCGGGTTACGGTTCAGCTGACAGTCTAAACAGGATTTTATTTGAGAAAATATCGATCTAAATACAAGGAGATGTTTTTTAGAATCGATCTCTTTCTCACCTGTTCCGCTTTTTCCGCATCTCCAGCTTTAAAGGTCTCAATAATCTGTGCGTGACTCTCAATTGATTTCTTCATCATACCCGGGATCTTAAGAACATCGATACGATACCGTTTCGTCTGCTTTACAAACGTCTGGATCATCTGAATGATCCGCTCGCTCTTGCAGGCATTGACCAGGATTTCATGAAACCTAAGGTTTAAATTGAAATAGGTGATCACATTCCCCTCGGCCTCTGCTTTAATCATTTTCTTGTGAAGTTCTTCTAGTTTTTCGATGACTTTCGGATTTTGTCGCTTAACCGCTAGATGGGTTGCCAGGGATTCAAGGTAAGCTCGAATATGATATATTTCTTCAATATCGTTAGCAGTAATCTGTGTGACCGAAACCCCTTTCCGCGGTTCATGGATAACATAGCCCTGACTTTCTAATATTCTAAGCGCTTCTCGAACCGGCGATTGACTGACCCCATAAATTTTGCAGAGTTCTGCCTCAACGATCCGTCGGCCCGGTTTAAGAATTCCTTCTAATATCTTTTTCTCTAAGTCCTCGGTTATATTATTGACCAAGCTTTTTGGCTTTTCCATATACTCGTGTGATTCCCTTTTCAAAATCCCGTTAGCTTGGCTGTTTTGCAAAGTTCAGGATAAGGTGTAGGGTGTTCATGTTTCAGTGAGTCCATACAACCGAGCCGCATTATCATGTAAAATCATTCGAGCCGCTGCTTCTGCATGCTTTTCAGTCATTAAACCCAATCTTACGGCATCTCCCAAAACCTCGGTCAAAGCAATTTTGGCGGTTTTTGCTGCAAGAAACGCAATTTCCGGACTTCCATGTCCCCCGCTTCCGATAACGATCTTGGACAGCGGCGCCCACGCCATTACATCTCTGTAGCACTCGACGATGCGTAAGGATGCCCACGGCGATACTTGGCCCATGTCTACCCAAACATGCGGAAAGGTGTGTGCCAGCTGTCCGGCCTGTTTCGTCCAAGGATATCCTGCATGAAGCAGTATAATTCTTGTTTTCAAAAACTCTGTGTGACGTAAAAAAGGTGCTAGTAAAAACGGTTCGGAGTCGTGGATGGGGCCGTTCCACATGCCGCCGGTATAACCACTATGGAGATGGACAGGCACGTCCAATTCTTGACACTGGAGTAAAGTGGCCGTAAATATCGCGGTGTATATTTTCTTGTATGCTTGGGTATCTCCGGCTTTTGCCTGGTGAAAAATCGAGACCGCCTCGTCTTGCCAAACAGGGGTTGCTCCGAAACCGACTTGCTCAGCGAAGTGGATCTTTACCCCGACGAAACCGTCTTCTTTTATGGACTGTTCCAACCTTTCCTGGAAACCCTCAACCAATTCCTGATAGGAGTCAGATTCCGGGAGCAGTTTTTTCAGAGGGGGTTCGAACTGAAATAATCTTAACTTGATGCCGGGTGTCAGGTCCAACAGAGGGTCATTTTTAGGAAGACCCGTATCCAAAACCGTGCCGACGATTCCGGCATTTTCGTACAACAGCC
>JAHEHB010000320.1 GCA_024644775.1 Deltaproteobacteria bacterium | reverse complement strand
ATTATAGGGTGAGAGAAATCAAAATGCAACCAAATGCAACCTATACGCAACCAACGAAAAAATTGAAATTTTTTATATAATATTTACGGTTAGTTATAAAAAATTAGCGATAACGATACGCTATATTCATTTTCGATCAGATTATCGGCATCTACCGTAATTATCAATCTATTTCGAATATATTTGTCATGTAATCGTTATTCGACTGATACCCGGATTCATTTGTGTTTTGAAATAGATGTCGCTAACAACTAAAAGAGAAAGCGGGGCCATTTCTGACCCTGCCCTTCACAGTGATTATGGAAAACATATTCTATTCGCGGTAATAAATACGGTAACGGCCTTCTCCCGGCTCTATCTTTGGGTCAACCTTCTTTGGATATCCATGGTAAGAAGACACTTCTTCACAGACACTTCCATTTTTACTAATTTTATAAAGAGCGTAGGTTTCTTTCGGCCGCAATCCTGTTTTACAGCACTTTAATTTGATTTTATACCAGGCGTTTCCTTCTGAATCTGACCACTTATCTATTATTCTGTAAGTGCCCTGCCAATCTGGTTTTGTGCTTGTTTTATCAGGCAGAAGTTCGAATATTCCGATGGGATAAAAAATCCTTTTCGGCAGTGGCTGTGGTCCTTTGTAGTCAGTGTTAATCCACGTTCCGTATAATTCTTCATTCTTTTTAGGCACGTAAACCTTGTCTTCCGCATTGGTACTACCTGCGAAAACAATAATAATCATGCCAATCAATAATACTGGTAACCATTTCATTGATCCCCTCCTTCCGTTGTTAATTGAGATTGTCAAAGGTCCATGAAAATCTGTGATATCCTCTGGAATCAACACGAAATTTTATATAATGCAATTGTGGGTTTTGGCCTTTTTCCCATGTTGCCGTCAACCTGTGATTTATTGAAAATACCTCTTGGAGTTTGATTTTTCAGGTATGTTTAGGATTGGTATATTATTGATTTTAGATTCTCATCCTGCCCTTACGTCTTATTAGAAATATCACACCAAAAACCGTGAGTATGAGAAAAAGCAGACATATGCCTCGAGTAAAGAAGATCGTGACATCTCCGCATGATTACAGCAGCGTATCGGCAAGGTCTGTAAAATCGAATACAATCTACATCCGGCTGGAAGGAGGTATCTTCAT
Source organism: Deltaproteobacteria bacterium (assembly GCA_024644775.1). Next base: position 5,244 of record JAHEHB010000320.1, on the reverse strand, counting down.
AGGATAGTCCGTGTCGGCCCACAAAAGCGCCTCGAAATCCACACGCACTGGCTCCGACCACATCAAATGAGTTTGATGAGACCATCTGGATTAAAAGTCATCGTTTGAAAAAGAAGTTGTCTAAACTCTCATCGCGTGCGTTATCATCGACTCGAAATAAGATAATAGCCCCATGTACAGATCCCTGGAAATGCTATGAATAGTGCAATCACACAACATATAGCGATGATAAAGGGTAATACCCCCTTGCTTATTTCTTCTATGGTTAAATCTGAGATGGCAGATGCCACATAAAGATTAACGCCCAATGGCGGGGTAAGAAAACCGACTTCCGAGAGGATTACGAATAAAATACCGAAGTGAACCGGATCCACACCAACCTTCTTTAGAATTGGGAGAAAAATCGGAGTCAATAACACAATGGTGCTCAGGGTTTCCATAAATGTTTCGACGAAAATTAGAAACAAGCAAATCAGTGCGAGAATCGCATATTTGTTTGATGAGATACTAAGAATGGATGCGGCAATATTTGCCGGAATTTCATACATCGTCAACAACTTGCCAAACGCCATCGCCGGGCCCATAATGATTAAAACCGCCCCGGTCATCAAACCGGCTTCTACGATGGAATCGTATAGATCTTTCGGTGTGAGTTTGCGGTAGATGATAGATCCCAGAAAAAAAGTATAGACCACCGCTAGCATGGATGCTTCGGTCGGAGTGGCGAAGCCACCGTAAATGCTTCCCAGTACGATCACGGGCATAAAAAGTGCCGGCGCTCCCACAAACATGCTCCTTAACACTGCATGCAGGGAGAAATGTTTTCCAGATGCGCGGTACCCTTTAATTTTACCGGTGACAAGGCATTGGATGGAGAGAACCAAGCCCAGGATGATCCCGGGTAGGAAGCCCGCCATAAATAGCCCCGCTACCGAAAGATTCGCCACAACACCATACATAATCATCGGATTGCTCGGTGGAATCATGATTCCGATTGTTCCACCGGTTGAGGAAACGGAGGCGGCGAACCGTTTCGGATAGCCGGCATTGACCATCGCCGGTATCATGATTGAGCCGATGGCTGCTGTTGTGGCTGGACCGGAGCCTGAAAGGGCCGCAAAAAACATACACGAAAGGATTGTAACTACAGCTATTCCCCCCGGTACATTTCCGGCTATTTCGTATATCACGGCAATAATTTTATCTGTAATGCCGCTTTTTTCCATGAGGTTGCCTGCCAGAATAAAGCCAGGAATCGCCAAAAGCGGAAATATATCGGCACCGGAAAAGAATGTCTCAGCCAAATAGACCATCGGTATTCGTGTGTACAACAGCCCCATTGCTGTTGCGATTCCCAATGAGAAACCGATGGGGATCCCCAGCAGAAGACAGAGGACAAGGCTACCGAAAAGCGCAAAGGTTATGGAAATATCAGGCATCAGAAATCTCTTTATGATGGGTTGAGGTCAACGAACGGAACGTGTGCTGTACAAGCCGAAAAGAGATAAAAAAAAATGACAATGGGATGATGGCGTAAATAAGCTTCATCGGAATTTCAAGCGAAAGACTCTCTTCCATGGATGATTTGACGAGTACCCAGCCGAATTTCATAATAACAAAGTTAAAAATCAGCCATGCGATGTTACCCGGAATAACAGCATATTTTTTTAACCGCTCAGGGAATATGCCGAACTGCGCAGTGACACTGAAATGTTTTCCGGTGCGGGTTGCAAGGGATGCTCCCCAGTAAAGCAGCCATATAAATGAAAATATCGCTATTTCCTCGGCCCAATGTGATGCTTTGGAAAATATGGGAAAGGCGTATCGGATGATTACGCTTGAGGTTAAACAGGTGACCAGGGTCGTGCACAAAATGACGATAATAATTTCTTCAAGTCTGTTATCGAGAAATAAAACGATGGATTTTAAGGCTTGAAACGCTTTCCGGAACATAGGCGACCTCTTCGACAATGCTAATCTACAAGAGCCGACTTTTTTAAAAAATCTATGGTCGGTATCGGTGCCCCGACAGTGGCATACACGTCAACGATGCCTTAAGAACCAGGGCTTCTTGGGACAGCCACCGGCTGTCCCAATGACCCTGACGCTCAAGTTTCCTGCTGCTTGTTGCAGAAAGATTGATGCTATTTGGCATTTGCGATTGCATCGAACCATTCGTTACCGATTTTCTTTCGGTACTTTTTCCACACGGGTTGAACCGCATCAACAAAAGCTTGTCGATCTTTAACCTTATTTACCGTTATGCCGAGCTCGGTCAACCGCTGCAACCCGTCGACATGGGAGACGGTTGAAATCCAACGTTGGTAGTCCCCTGCTTCACGCCCCGCTTTTATAAGAGCGTCCTGATTTTCTTTGGAGAGTCCCTGAAAAATCTTTTCATTTATATAGACATCCGCCAAACCGTAAAAGATGTTGACATAGGAGTAATATTTTAAAAAATCATAAAATTTCATATCAATCATCACTTGGGGTGGCCCCTCAAGGCCGTCGGCCAGGCCTTGTTGAAGGGCGCTGTATAGCTCACCCCAATCGATAGCGGTTGCATTGGCACCGATGGCATTGTAGGTGTCTACCATGACCGGGTTTTTCGGCACCCTTATCTTAATTCCCTTCAGGTCAGCCGGTTTATTGATGGAACGGGTTTTATTAAAGATGGATCTGTCTCCCCATTCAAACCAGCTGAGAATTCTCATGCTGCTGGCTTTGATAAATCCTTCTTCAAGTTTTTTACCGACCGGACCAAACAGCACCTTGTTGACATGTTCCCGATTTTGAAAAATAAACGGCATGATATAGATATCCATCGGTCGGTACCACATTGAAGAGTTGTTTACGGCTGTCAGGCACATATCAAGCGTACCGAGCTGGACCATTTTGGCTGTTACCTGCTCGTTTCCCAGCTGCGCGGATGGGAATATTTTAACTTTTATTTCTCCCTTACTGTAGATTTCTGCCAACTCTGCAAATCTGTGGGCGCCTTTATCGTAGGGTGAACCTGGGGTCAGACCATGGGCGAGTCTGAGTTCGTGTTCGACAGCTTTAATATATGGGATTTTGACTTTCAGGGATTCGGCGGCTACCGTGTGTGATAGAAAAATCATACAGAACAGAACCCAAGCCAGAGCTAGACTATAAGAACATTTTATCCTCTTCATCTTAAACCTCCTTTATGTTCGGTGTCGAATGATATTTAAACTACCTGTTGGCGCTTCTTGCTGTGGATCGAAAATAAAGACCTATCACCTCCTTTCACAGATCGGTTCGAGTTCAGATAGCGGCCCTCAAGATGGATTCAATTCCCTTCAGGTCGATTTTTCTGGGTGTTGTGAGATGAATGCCGCTATTAATTGCGTCTTGAGCCATTTGAGATACCCCTTCCGATTTCGCGCCAGACTCCCCGAGCGTTTCGGGTATACCGATGTCTCTGGATAAATCCTTAACCGCTTCAACAGCCGTTTCAGCTGCCTCCATTAAAGATAGTTCTTCAGTCTTTTCACCAAATGCAGCGGCGATCCGGACAAACTTTTGTGGATTAGAGATCAGGCTATACTGCATCGCATGGGGGAGCAGTACGGCGCAAGCTAAACCGTGGGGTATGTTGTAATGGCCTCCGAGGGCGTGGGCAACCGCGTGGACGAACCCCAGCCGTGCGTTGGCAAAAGAAATTCCCGCCATACAACTAGCGACGATCATGTTGCCGGCAGCTTCAAGGTTATCCGAATTGGCATAAAATGCGCGTAGGTTTTCCGCAATCAGTCTCATCGACTCAAGGGCAAGCCCTTCTGTAATCGGAAATGCATTGATGGAAATAAAAGATTCGACCGCGTGGACAAGGGCATCCATTCCGGTGGAAGCGATGATATCAGGGGGTAGTGAACGAAGAAGGGTGGGGTCTAACAGCGCAATTTTTGGGACCAAAAACGGGCTTCTTACAGACATTTTATAGTTTCTTGACTTGTCCGTTATGACCGACGCTCCAGTGACTTCGCTTCCGGTACCGGCTGTTGTGGGCACGGCGATAATGGGTACCACAGGGTTTGTTACCTTGCCTGCGCCTTCATATTGCTTGATCGGAGGATCGTTTGTCGTCAATACGCCGATAGCTTTTGCCGTGTCAATCGGGCTTCCACCACCGAAGCCTATGATAAAGTCGCAGTTTTGTGCTTTGAAAAGATCGAACCCCTTTTCAATGGTTTCCAGTGATGGGTTCGGCTCAATTTTATCAAATACGGTGCAGTGGAGGCCTTCCGCTTTTACAGAGGAGATGATATCATCCAATAGATTGGCACTTAGAACCCCTTTGTCGGTCGCCAGAAAAATTTTTTTCCCACCGAGGTCCTTGATTATGGCGCCGGTTTTTTTTGATCCGCCCGGTTCGAAATGAACTTTACTGGGACATAAAAAATCGAACGTGCTGGTTGATATCATGAAAGTTACCTCCTTTTTAAGGGTTTTCGTAAACGTTTCAAATTTTAATCCCAAGGGCACGGGATCTTTAAATTCATTTCATTACTACCTCTGGGTTTAGGTTAGCGTGTTTTTATCTAAACTGAAAAGTTAATCAACGTCTGCCTTTTTACATTGCTCTCTTTCTTAACCATTCGGGGAGTCTTCCTGCTTCAAGTAAGATTTTATACAAATTTGGTACGCTATCCCATTGTCGCATACAGAGGTCGTAATCTTCTTTTGATATTTGTCCGAAATTTTTAAATCCAAAGATAAACATCCCCTTTTCAATTCCCATTAGACGTCTCATTTTATTACATGGGAATTCATCACAAAGTGCACAGCTTTCCAACCCTTTTTCAATTGCACATGGTCTTGCTTTACATTTTTTATCCGCATGTGGTCCCTCATTCTTGCAGCCAACACAATAAACATTTTCTGCTGTATAGTTTTTATGTCCTAAATATTTACGCCAAGCATCAACCATTTTTTGTCGAACTTCAATGTCTTCTGACCGAGCGGTACATAAATGACAGTTATAACCGCAATAGCCTATTGATTTATCGGCGTTTTTTGCCATGTCCTTCCCCCTTTCTAATTACAAATAAAAACCCCACCTCTCGGAGAGAAATGGGGTCTTATACGAAAGCTCATGGTAACTTCCAAAAGGTTATCCGTCGGCTATTATTCTAATGTTATTGTATGAAAATGATATCTGTTTCTAATATCAGGTTTGGCAATAAAAGGTCAAATGAAATTGAAATCAGGCTTAATTTC
>JAHEHB010000039.1 GCA_024644775.1 Deltaproteobacteria bacterium | reverse complement strand
TTTGCATGTCAGAGAATCGGAATCTGGATCGCGGAAAACGGCTGGTGTGAAAGTGACCTCGGCGTTTATGGATACCAAAACTTTAATTTAAACCCGGCTGACCGCAAAAGATTTCCATAAATTTTCGCTCGATTTTACCGGCCTGCATCTCGTTGAAAAAATATTTCTCATCCGCACCCTTTTTTTGGGAGTCGATAGGACCGTTTTCAACGTGCTGAAAATAGTGGGTCAGTTCGTGCGCGATAATGGAATACCGTTTGCACGGTTCGATAAAGCCCCCCACGAAAAGCGAGCAAGTTTTCGGAATAAACAACCCAATGACTTCTTTGAGATAGAATTCAATCAGTTCGTTCGCCTTCTTCTCGCCGTATTTTCCTGCCCATCGTTTAAAAGATCCGTTGTTTGTTTTTCGAAAAACACTCTGAAGTTTCTCTTGAGATATCAGCTGAATTTGGGGCATCTGGTAGTTTTTTTCAATCTTCAGTTGAGTTGTCACCCAATTGAATATCTCTTTGTGTGACAGGTAAACATCCGGCTCGGCGAACGCCGTAATCGGTAAAACCAATGTAAAGACGACAATGACGATAAATTTTAACGGGCACCGCATTCCTGAATCTCCTCATGCTTGCTGAAGGGATGCTGTGCCTCCGAACAGCGAATCTCGTTCCAGCAATATTTTTTGATCAATTCTTCAAAATTTCAAACTTAAAGAAGCTTCAAGAATTGTGCCAAATGTTGTATGTTGTATTGAAAGATGTATGACGGTTAGAGTAGGATCTCTTCGATATATGGCGGAAAACACACCGCATGGTTTTCAAATGGCGACGTTTATTGCGTGTTGTAAAACATCATTAATCGGGGTCCTTATTTTCTGGGGTTTCGGCAGTTCGTATGGATTTACGGAGACGGTAATGATCGATATTGCAAAAACGACTGAACGCCTGCAGGCCCATGTGAGGACGTTGACGCAAACCATTGGAGAACGAAGCGTGGCCGTTCCAGAGAACCTCAAAAAGACCGAACAGTACGTCGAATCCTTCTATCGCAATATCGGTGTTTCTGTTCACAAGCAACCTTACCCATACGGTACTCTGACGGTAGCCAATGTCGTGGCGAAAATATCTTTCGGTTCAAAACCCGGCAAACATTTTTTGATCGGGGCCCACTACGACTCAGTATCCGGAACGGTGGGCGCCGATGACAATGCCAGCGCTGTGGCGGTGCAGCTGGAAACTGCCCGGCAGCTCGCATTGTGGAAGAGACGCGAGCATTTGGATGTTGCGGTAACCTTTGTCTCTTTTGCCCTGGAGGAACCGCCCGCGTATGGCACCCGCTACATGGGAAGCCGGATATTTGCTAAAAAGATGAAAAATCAAAAAAAAAGAATCGACGGTATGATTTGCCTAGAGATGGTCGGCTATTCGTGTGACAAGCCGGGTTGTCAAACGTATCCATTTCCTTTGATGTACTTTAATTATCCCAAGGAAGGCAACTTTATTGGAATCGTCGGCAATCTTGGTTCAAAAAGATTTGCGAATTCAGTCCATAAGGCTTTCAAGAAAAACCCGGAGCTTCCGGCGGTGAAATTAACCATTCCGTTCAATGGATGGATCGTGCCGTCGGTAAGACTTAGCGACCACGCTTCTTTTTGGGATCGTGGATATAAAGCGATTATGCTGACAGATTCCGCATTTTACCGTAATCCCAATTATCACCTGCCTTCAGACACACTGGATACATTAGACTATCATTTCATGGCAGAACTTGTGGAAAGTTTAATTCTATTTTTCTTTCATGAAGGTGGCTAGGTGTCTTGGGATTGGGCGTTGAGTAATTTCATTTGGGGCATCACCATGTTTCTACCGCTTACCTTGGCTTTATAAAGCATACCATCTGCCTGTTCTATCAAACTGACCTTATCTGAATTGTTTTTTAGTGCAGCAACACCAAAGCTTGCGGTAATTTGTATGATTTCTCCGTCGCGTGTTTCTATGGTAAGATTTTCAACCACCTGTTTTAATCGTTCTGCCAGTTCCATAGCCCGAGGTCGTTTCGTATCTGGAAGAACGATAATAAACTCCTCGCCACCATATCTTGCTAAATAATCACCTTTACGAATTTTAGCAAGAATGGCTGCTGATACTTTTTTCAAGACAGTATCTCCGGCCAGATGTCCGTATTGGTCATTTACTTTTTTAAAGTGATCCAGGTCGAACATTATGACAGATAAATCTCTATTGTATCTTGTCGCATTGGCGATATTGTGTTCGATGAGTCTATCGAACTCACGACGGTTATAGCAATTTGTCATCGGGTCAAAGGCGGCGGCATTCTCTAAGCGTTTAATATTCATGTAATTAGTAAGAGAAATTCCTAAGGATTTCACGATCGTATTGATTATTTCATTATGATAAAAGAGCATTTTCTTTTCGGGCAGAATATAGAGTTTTGCAAAATATTTACTGTCCATCAGCACATAAGAGATCAAATCGGTGCTATCAAATGTGACGGTCGTGTTGCGGGGAGCTGTTTCCGCATGCAAATGGTGGAAATTCAAACTGCCCCTGCCCCTCACATTAAAATCCTGTTCGATAATTTTACGAACCGGTTGTTTATAGACTTTTGGGTCTATCCATACATCCAACTGCTCTTTATCTTGAATGGCAAAAGCAAATAACCGGTAATTTAATATATCTTTCAGACACTGAGAGGCTTCCTGGAGAATTTCTGCAAGCCCTTTCTGTTCATTTATCCTGATTAAATATCGGCTAAGTGTTTTGTAATCTAATTTCCGTGATACACCGAATAAAATCCTCGATACCAGCGGAACGTATTTTATTATGTTCTTCAGTCGTTGTTTCATACTGTAAATATCCTCTTTTGTAGTCAAAGATTGAAGTAGCAAATTTAGTGCCACGGTTAGATGGGATAAGGCAAAATACCTTACGGTGGACATTCAGAACGTCGCGGTTTGCCTCCCGCCTTGGCGGGATTAACCAGCCTGAGGCGGCTCGCCGTCTCCCGGCTAAAAGTCCGGGATATTCATCTTGGCCTTGAATAAATTACAATGTTTTGAAACAACCTCAGTGGGAAAATTTTTCCGGAATATTTTTCTCTTTAAAAGAGTTGGCAAAAAAACGATTGGGATCAAAAGCGTCATATTATTGACGGTTTTTCTTCGATGCTGTCTATCATTGACAATTATTAAAAAAACCTTAGCTTGACGTTACTGTGATTTTTTTAAATAAAGACAATCGAATCGGTATCAAACGCTGTTTCTATTTTTAAATACCGATAATAACGTTCTAAGTAGACCCACTCCTTGATCTCAATGGAGAATACGTATGACTTTTGAAACCAGAGAGCAGATATTAGAGAAAATTATATCCAAAGAAAAACCGAAATGCCCGCACTGTCATCGGGAAATGAGCATATGGGAGGTTCCACCGGTTCCCGTGGGAGACGGGCTTGGGTGGGGGGTTCCTTTCTTGTACATATGTTTCAACGATGAATGTCCTCTCTATGAGCAGGGGTGGGAGAATATGCGAGAAAACTACGGACGCAATGCCTCCTATCGTTGCATGTGTTATCCCGAGAACGACACATTTGAGTGCCTACCGGTTTTCAGTCCCATGGGGGCGACGGGCCAAATTATTGACGATCAGATCATATCCGAGGAGCAGGCACTTAAGGAAACAATCAAGCAAGGATTTTTGGCCTTGGCTGAAAGCTTTCGGTCCCAAGATTGGAAAAAGACATTGGAAATGCTTTTAGATGGGAGTCAACCGGATCGGGTTCGGATTAAAGCCGCTGAGATGATTGGTGATATTGGGGAACTCGAAACGATTGAGCCCATGAGACATCACAAATTTGGAAGCAAAATTCTTCAAAAATCGATTGAAGATTCATTAAAGAAAATCCACGACAGATTTTTTACGCGTGAGTGCCCGTTTTGTGCTGAAATCATCAAAAAAAGAGCGAAAATTTGTAAACACTGTGGCAAAGAGGTTGCCGGAATATAAGACGTTTAAAATTCATGCCTCACAAACCAAATTTCCTTCTCACATTGACATTCAACCTATCATATGCGCGGAATATCAGCTTTTGCTGTTCTGAACGTTTTTCCGTTAGGGGTTTAAAATCAGTTTCGTGTAAGATGATCTTTGCAGTAGCTTTTGAACATATTGCTTCCATCCCCTCACCTATCTTCTTCCCTGATAAGACATCCACCACGATGGCGTTTTTACCGTCTGAAACCACCGCTCGAGGAAGTGGATCGGGGTTTAAAATCCGGGCGGCAGACAAAATTTCTCGTTCTCGTGACCCGAGAGAGCCGGCAGCACATTTAATTGCCATAAATCGTTTGGCCTCGACACTTACGATAAGGTCGATTTGGGATCGATAGGTTTCACCGTCAATGCTGATCTCAATATCCGCATCCACCTCGATATCTTCCTGGTGAAATCCTTTTTCTTTTACCAAAAATCGTTCCACAGCCTGTCGGTTTTCCTCCGCACCAACGTTTGGAACCTGTTCTCCAGTAACAAAATCAGTAATCATTTTATATGGCTTTAAGGTCTTGAACAAGGTAGCCCCCAAGTAAAGATCCGGGTCCAGAGGGCCCGGCTTTGGTCCACCCCGGAGGGGTGATATGCATGGTAACGTTTACCAGCAGTGATAAGGTTTCAGGTGTCGGGTGTTCCGCCGTAGGCGGATCAGCAACCGAATTCGACCCGCTGTGTCGCAGTCGCTCATGAAATGGACAATTTTTCACCGGGGTCGGTCTTCAGTTTCTACCGAATTGGTGCTCATGATTCAGGATTCGGTATTTACTGACACCTGACACCCGACACCTGAAACCATGAACAGATTTGATCTATGGCAGAGCCGATCATATCTGACCTAGCCTTGAAGACCAGGTTTTCGATTTTTAATAAAAATCAGATAAAATATGACCTTCCGTTTTTATTCATGCCTATCACTCACGTTTCGCTCGAGTTCCATCATGCTTTCTGTTTTAATTCGATCGGCATCGATCCACAGCCCCTCAAGATCATAGAACGTGCGGAGGGATTCGTAAAACACATGGATGATGACAGACCCGTAATCCAGCAAAACCCAATGCCCATCTTTAATGCCTTCAACGCTGATCGGTCTGATATTATGCTTTTTGAGATCGTCTAAAATATGTTCGGCGATTGCCGTAACCTGACGATTCGAACGTCCGTGACAAATGATAAACACATCTGAAATCGATGTTAAGGGCCGGACATTCAATGCCACAAGCCCTAATGCCTTTTTCCCTAATGCAGCGTTTACATAAAGATCGATTGAAGGGTCTATCGAGGGATCGATTGAGGAGTCTATTGGGGAGTCTATCGGGGTATTTGGGGAAGTATCGCGTTCATTCGTCATCGGTAAAGTCCTTTGGCTCCAATATATCGTGAAACCCTTTCCGGCACCAAAAACTGTATCGATTTACCTTGCTTAATGTTCTGGCGGATTTTCGAGGAAGAAATATCTAAAAGCGTAACCGTTGCCAGAAAGACAGGTTGTTTAGTTTCGTGGATGTAGCGGTTCTTGGACCGGGAAAAGGAATAGTCATCTGAAATTTTAGTCTTTAGAAAATTATCCAGTAAATCTTGCGCCGGAACGTTAAGCGCCCCTCTTTCTTCAGGACGGTTCATGACGATGGAGGGCACAAGATCAAAGAATTTTTGAAACGCCTTCCAAGTGTCGATCTCGAGAAAAGCATCTAAACCCATAATAAGGAATAACTCGGTATTTTCAGGTAATTCTGATTGAAAATAGTGGACAGTATCGATGGAATAGGAGGGGCCAGGACGGTCCAGCTCAACATCTGATACCACAAATTCCTCATGACCCGATATGGAAAGTCGGATCATTTCAAATCGATCTTTTGCATCGGCGACTCCAACCGATGTTTTATGTGGGGGAATCGCAGACGGTATCAGATAGATTCTGTCCAGAGAAAAGGTCTCTTTAACTTCCAAAGTTGTTCGAAGGTGTCCAAGGTGAATTGGATTAAAGGTGCCTCCAAAAAGTCCTATGCGCATTCGTAAGGCCTGTTGTGATTGTTACACTTTTATCGTTACTTCTCCGGTAATAACAAGTGGTGTTTTTTATTATCGACCAAATTCACATAAAGTACAAGTTCAAAGAGCCTGATTCAAAGAGTGAAGGCCCGAATCGTTATCGATTCCTAACCCGGACAAACCGGTTGGAGCGAAGCGTGAATCCCGTTTTAACGGGGAATTGACTATTGAAAAGTGAATATACAATCATTTGAAGATAGGGAATATAGCCTAACAATTTTTTTTTGCCACTATACGGGGGTCGATACTATCCAGCAGGTGTCGGATTTCTGAAATTAATTCTGAAATGCCCTCCCCGGTTAGAGCGGAGATACATAAAACCTTGATATCCCGCACCTTGACCATAAAGTGCTTCGCGCCATCGTGTGCTTCCGACAAATCCTTTTTGTTAATCACAACCAGCTGCTTCTTATTCGCAAGTGCCTCACTGTACATGGCAAGCTCATGATTTATCGTATCATAGGCGAAAAACGGATGGTCGCCGCAAATGGTTGCACCGTCGATGAGATGAATGAGCATACGAGTTCGCTCGATATGCCGGAGAAATCGGATCCCAAGCCCGCTTCCTTTATGAGCCCCCTCGATCAAACCGGGTATGTCCGCTACCACGAATGGTTCATCCGTGGTCATCTGCACCACTCCCAAATTCGGGGTAAGGGTGGTAAAAGGATAGTCTCCGATTTCGGGATGTGCTGAAGAAATTTTACTGATGAGGGTAGATTTACCGGCATTGGGAAGGCCGATGATGCCGACATCGGCTATCAGTTTAAGCTCTAATTTGAGGGTGGCGGTCTGTCCTGACCCACCGCTTTGTGCGGACCTGGGCGCTCTATGGATGGAGGATTTAAACCATCGATTGCCGCGGCCGCCCATGCCGCCTTTTGCAACAACCCAGTTTTCACCAGGCTTATCAAAGTCTTTAAGAACATTACCGTTGTCGATATCGGTTACAAGGGTACCGGGTGGTATCTCGATGACAAGATTTTCGCCGTTTTTACCCGTTCGTTGCTTGCCTCTTCCGGAGTCGCCGTTTTGGGCTTTAAAATGCTTCTTGAAGCGAAATTGATAGAGAGAATGTTGGCGGGATGTCGAGGATAAGATCACATTGCCCCCCTGTCCCCCGTCTCCACCGTCCGGTCCACCCTTTGGGACAAAAGGTTCTCGCCTAAAACTAACACATCCTTTTCCACCGTTTCCGGACTGAACGGTAATGATCACCTCATCAATGAATTTCACGCGGCATAAACGCTGACTTTTTTGCGGGATCGACCCATTCGTTCAAATGCAACCGTGCCGTCTATTTTGGCGAACAATGTGTAGTCCCGGCCCATACCGACGTTTTCACCCGGGTGGATTTTCGTTCCCAGTTGACGAACCAGGATATTACCGGCTCTCACCCGGTTTCCCCCAAAGCGTTTTACGCCGCGACGTTGGGCATTGCTATCTCGTCCATTTTTTGAACTTCCCCCTGCTTTTTTATGTGCCATTAGTTAACTCCTTGTTATCATCAAGCTTATCGTCAATAGCGTCTATTTTAATCGCTGTATATTGCTGGCGGTGGCCCTGTTTTCGGCGATATCTTTTTCTTCGTTTGTATTTAAAAACGATGATTTTATTTGATCTATCCTGTTCCACGATGCGTCCTTGAACCGACACATCATCAAGAACCGGAGTTCCAACCCGTATTTTTTCACCATCAGAGAACATAAGCACTTTATCGAAGGATACAGAATCACCCACAGCACCCGGTATCTTTTCGATTCGAAATATGTCACCCTGTTTAACTTTGTACTGTTTCCCACCCGAAGAAACGATTACATACATAACGGTTGTCCTCCTCAAATTCTAAACCTTTTAAACAAATTAATATGAACCAACAAAGCAATATTGTCAAGAAATTTTAAAGAAACATCGATACCGTTGCACTTTTGATCAATCGAACCTATAGTATAATAAAGGTTGAGCCGTTCAGGGTTCAGCACCGCTACCAGCGGAGTTGGATTCATCACAACAATAAACGAGGTTTCTCAGACGAACCGGGAAACGAGAAAGCTTGGACGCTGGAATGCCTGGAGACGAAAAGGTTAAGGGGCTGGAAAACCTTATAGCCTCCTGGCCTTCTCGCCTTGAACGTTGAAGGGGAAAAAAGGTTTGGATCTGATGAAAGTTGTATCACTTTCCACTAGCAAGAAGAAGGGTACCCGAAAAAACGGGGTCGAAAGCGTCTATCTTGTTGAGGATCACGGCATTCGAGGCGATGCGCATGCCGGTGATTGGCATCGCCAGGTCAGTCTTCTGGCATCCGAACGTATCGAAGAATCCCGTAGCAAGGGATTGGATGTGAGCTTTGGCGATTTCGCCGAAAATATCGCAACGATCGGCGTCGATTGGAAATCGCTGCCGATTGGTTCCCAGGTCAAAATCGGCGATACCGCTCTTTTGGAAATTACACAGATTGGTAAAGAATGCGTGCGAAAATGTGCCATTTTTTATCAAGCAGGCGATTGTATCATGCCAAGAGAAGGGGTTTTTGCAAAAGTTCTGAAAGGCGGGAATATTCACTGCGGAGATCTGATTGAGCTATTGTAGTTTCTATGGGATGACTTTTTTGTTTTAAGGAGTCGGTTTTTGCAAACACTGGAGAAACATCCGCTCATCCACTGGGATGAAGTGTCCAGCAACGCTATGGACCAGGATCTTATTGGTGAGGAACCCTTATCCATAAGGATTCAGGGAAACCCGTATACGGTGATCATGCGAACTCCCGGCGACGAGATTCCGCATGTGGCTGGGTTTTGTCTCGGTGAAGGTATTGTCGACACGCCGGATGATTTTACAACCCTTGCATTCTGCGATGGACCAGACTCCAATGTGGTTACGGTTACATTGAAACCCACTCGCCGAGAAAAAATTTCAGAGATCCTTGATCGCCGCGGTTATATCAGTCAGACGAGCTGCGGCCTCTGTGGTAAGGAAATTGTAGAGGATCTTTATCAAACGCTCCGCCCGTTGTCAGATTCCACAAAAATAGAGATCAAAAAAGGTATGGACTGCCTAAAAACACTGGCCGCTCAGCAACCACTGCGCCAAAAGACACGGGCCGCCCATGCAGCCGCACTGTACGATTCGAACTACAGGTTGCTTGCCACAGCCGAAGATGTGGGTCGGCACAACGCCTTGGATAAATCAATTGGAAGGATTTTCCTTGATAATCGATTAAGCGAAGCCACACTATTAATTTTATCGTCCCGAATTAGTTATGAGCTGGTACAAAAGGCAGCAAGAGCCAGGATTCCAGTGATTATTGCGATGTCCCGCCCGACATCACTTGCCGTTACCCTTGCATCGGAACTGAACATGACATTGGCAAGCCGCGCAAAAGGCAGCGGGCTATACGTTTTTTGTGGCACCCGGCGTCTGCTTATGTAAAATTCATGGTAAACGCCATGAAATCCCATGATAAGCTTTCGATCTTGACTTCATTTGCGTTTCCCTATAAACCATGGGCCGATATTCGGGGATGATTGCCCAATTCGCGGTACACGGCGATCATTCTAATATTATGTATTTATAGGGAATTCTAATAGCATTATGGAAAATGATGCCTCAGAGCCCAAGGCTTCAAATCCGTTACCTTCCACCGAAGAGTTATTTGTAGGACCCGCCCCCAGAAAACGACTCAATCAATGGCTTGCTACAGGAATTTGCGGAAACGATATCACCTCCTCCTGCCTTTATGTTTCAGCCCTCGCGGCAGTTTTTGCAGGTGTTCTCGCCCCCGTTGTACTTCTACTCGTTGTTTTTGTCCTTTATCTCTATAAAAAGGTATACACGGAAGTTGTTGAAGCACTTCCATTAAATGGCGGCACATACAACTGCCTGCTC
The DNA here is from genome assembly GCA_024644775.1 of Deltaproteobacteria bacterium. Next base: position 10,499 of record JAHEHB010000039.1, on the reverse strand, counting down.
AATTGCACTTCCAAATTCGCAGCGGCCTTAGCAGCCTGTATGACCATTCTTTCCTATATGGCCACAGCCGTCATTTCATCAAAGACCGCTGTTGACTACGTGTTTTCTGTTTTTCCCTCTTTTGGTGTAATCGAAGGAACGATCCTTGTACTTGCTGTCTTTGCGACCCTGGCGATTATTGGAATTACAGAGTCTGCTGTCGTTGCGCTGACTATTTTCATATTCCACATGAGTACACTTACGACGTTTTGCATCTTCGGTTTCCTCAGCTTGCCGGCGGACTTTCATATTTTGTTCGATAATCTTAAGACACTGCCTGTCGGTGAAGATCTTCTTGTTGCAATTGCTTTAGGGTTTTCAGCAGCGTTGTTAGGAATTAGCGGGTTTGAAAGCTCTGCAAACTTTGTTGAAGAGCAAGATGTTGGCGTGTTTCGAAAAACCCTGCGAAATATGTTAGTGGCAGTGGGAATATTTAACCCACTGACCTCCATCTTATCTCTGTGCCTGATGCCGTTGGCCAAAATCGTTTTATTCAAAACCTACCTGCTTTCGGAGATGGCTTACCAGATGGGCGGTCAGACTTTTAAGATGATTGTCGTTTTAGACGCTGCCGCGGTTCTTTCTGGAGCGGTGCTGACAAGTTTTGTGGGGGTTACCGGTTTGGTTCAACGGATGGCCTTGGATCAATGTCTTCCTCAGTTTCTATTAATAAAGAACCGCAGAGGCACCTGCCATCGCATCATTATCATTTTTTTTCTACTCTGTTCCTCTATTTTGATCGTTACAAAAGGAAGCCTGCTTTCCCTGGCAGGGGTGTATACCATCTCTTTTTTGGGAGTCATGACCCTCTTTGGTCTCGGAAACATTCTTTTAAAACTCAAACGGAAGGAACTCAAACGCACCTATCGGGCTCCCTGGGGTGTTATTTTGCTTGCCATCATTGCAACCAGTTTGGGGATGCTGGGAAATGTCATCATCGACAAACAAAACCTGGTGTTCTTCCTGGAATATCTTGTTCCAACCATCTTGCTGGTTCTGCTCATGTATTTACGAATTCCCATTCTTAGAACCGTCTTACAAGTACTAAACAACCTCATGTCCAGTATACTTGTGTGGAGAACAGTGGTTATCGACAATATCACTGCCATAACAGATCAACGGGTGATCCTTTTTACGCGTGCGGTCGGTTTGAGGCGGTTACATACTGCATTTAACTACATAGAGAAGAACGAATCGAGTCGTTCGGTTGTAGTCATTCACCTTTATTCGAATCCGGGTAAAAACGAGGAGGCGTCCCTAAAGGAGAGCTTAAAGACCATCGGTGAAATATTTCCGATGCTCAAGTTAGAACTCGTTGTTCGCCAGGGTAAATTCGGTCCGGAAATCATTGACGAAGTCTCAAAAGAATTTGATGTGGCCAAAAACAATATCTTTATCGGCGCACCGGAAGAAAAGCATGCCTTTTCTATACAAAATCTGGGGGGCGTCCGCGTTATTTTCTAATGGCGCTTTGCTCATCTCAGAACCCAGCGGATGGTAACGTCAGTGCTCACAACGGATGCAATATGATTATCAAAAAGAAAGTGTTCTATCGACCACATTCGACCATTATAGATGATAACAAGATGTTTTTCATCCATCACTTGGAAAATCCTACACTTTGACAGATCTCCGATACCTCTGCCTGCAGCTTTCAACACCGCCTCTTTGGATGTCCAGTATCGAAAAAACAGCGTCTGCGGATCCGAATCCACGAGCCCCCATTCTTCGTCGCTGCCGGTTTTTTTAAACAGTCCATCGGAGCAAGGCCTTAATTTCTCGACATCCACTCCAATTCGGTGGGGGGCCACTACACCAGCGACATATTCCGACTTGTGACTGATCGACCAATAGTAGCCATTGGTTTGCATGGGGGCTCCGTTTTCATCTTTTACAAGCGCACCAAGCACAACCCCTCTCAGATTCGCCGAGATTACTATAGCCTGCCGAGCGAAAGCGCTAAGAAAATTGACTTTCTCCCTACCGACAAGGGCCTTTCGGTTACCCGGAACCGGAAGGATGACCGGATAGATGGTACTATTTTCGATTTTTGATTTTCGATTTTCGGATTTCTGGACTCGTTGGTTATTCATGAAAGGCCGTATTACATTATGGTTCGTTCGGCGTCAGGATAAGTCGACAGTCGGCCACGGTTGCCCCTTTTCCTTCATCATGCACCAAAAGGGGATTGATATCCATTTCTTTGATTTCCGGGTGGTTTTCGACAAGATTTGAAAAACAGACCATCAGTTTCTCTAAAATATCGAGATCCGCTTTTGGGCGCCCGCGAAAGCTTTTAAAAAGGTTATACCCCCGAATGCTTCGAATCATGCGTCGCGCCTCGTTTCGACCGATCGGAGTAAGCCGGAATACAACATCCTGAAATATTTCAACAAAAATACCCCCCAGACCAACCATAAGCAGTGGACCAAAAACAGGATATCGATTCATACCGATAATCACTTCCCTTCCTGCTGAAGCCTTCTTCTGAATCAATACGCCTTTGATATCGGCATCCGATTTAAAAGCCATCGCACTCTCGACAATGCTGTCATACGCATTTTCCACAGCTTTCTTATTTTCCAGTCCTACGATTACACCGCCGGCATCGGTTTTATGGAGTATATCCGGTGATACAATTTTCATGACAACCGGAAAACCTATCTTTTGAGCAATTTTACCGGCTTCTTCACGATTTTGCGCCAGTTCGGTGGGCAACACCTGGAAACCATAGCATTTCAGAAGTTCGATTCCCTCCAACTCTCCTAGCTGTGTCTTGTCATTTGAAAGCCAGTTTTTGATAATTTCGTCGGCCTTTGCTTTGTCCTGATCTAATTGAAATTGTGCAAGATGTTGACGGTTCATCCACTGGGCATACTGGTAGAGGGCACCAAACGCCTTGGCGGCATGTTCGGGGAACCTGTAAACCGGTATCCCCTGCTCCTGTAAATATTTTACCCCGGAGGAGACATCGATAATCCCCATAAAACAGCAAAGAATCGGCTTATGAGACCGTCGGGCAATCTGGGCAATGGCCTGTGCCGTTCCCAAAACGTCGGTCATGGATTGAGGGGTGAGAATAACCAGAGCACCATCAACGCCTTCATCTTTGATGACGGCCGTAAGCGCATTTTCATAACGATCCTGGGCCGCATCACCGATGACATCCACAGGGTTTCTGAGGTTCGCCGTTGTGGGAAGGTGACTTGCCAAGGTTTCGAGGGTATCCTCGTTAAATTCAGCTAACTGTAACCCTGAAGACACCGTCATATCGGTGGCAACGATTCCCGGGCCGCCTGCGTTAGTTACAATGGCAACCCGATTTCCATGGGGAACCTTTCTTCGCAGTTTCCCCAGCGCACTTTCATTTCTATAAGCAAATGCACTGGCAAAATCGAACAATTCGTTAATGGAGTCTACACGGATAATTCCGGATTGCCGAAAGATCGCATCATACACTGCCTCAGTCCCAGCCAAGGCACCTGTGTGGGATGCGGCAGCCCGAGCGCCGGCGGTTGTTCTCCCCGATTTTATCGCCAAGACCGGTGTTGGGCGATAGTCGCCGGACGTGATTTCCTTAACGACTTCGATGAATTCCGGTCCTCTCCGGAGTTCTTCCAAATATATGAGAATGACTTCTGTATCGGGATCTTGGTGGAAGTAACGCAACAAATCCAGTTCATCCACATCCGCTTTATTGCCGATGGAAATAAATTTAGAAAAACCAAAGCCTCTATCGGTTGCAAAATCAAGCACCGCCGTGCACAAAGCCCCACTTTGGGAAATAAAGGAAATATTACCGTGCGCCGGCATACGTGCTGAGAAGCTGGCATTGAGCTTTACCGATGGCATTGGGTTGATTACACCAAGACAGTTGGGGCCTACTACGCGGATACCTGCATCTTTGCAAAGCGAAACAATATTTTCTTCGATTTCTAATCCCTCACCGCCGACTTCTCTAAATCCTGCGGAAACAATCACAATACCCTTGACACCCTTTTCAATGGCATCCTCTACCGCACGAAGCGCGGCTTTAGGCGGTAAAATGATCATCGCAAGATCGACAGCGTCCGGGATTTCGGTAATGGACGGATAGGCTCGTACACTCAACACGGATTTTGCAGAGGGATTGACCGGATAAAGCGTTCCGGTAAAGCCCCCCCTTAAGATGTTTTCGAAGATATCATGTCCGACCTTACCGGGTGAAGTAGATGCACCCACGACAGCCACAGAAACCGGAGAAAATATCGCATCGAGATTTACCATTAGGAATCCTTTAACTCCTCTTCGATTTTATTTGTAACGCTTCGGTGTATATTTTGGATTTGGCGACGCCATATTTTCTTACCATACGTTTAACAATCTCAGAAAGAGGGATCTGTTTTTCTAATAGTTGTCTTTCAAGTTCTTCCTTGATTATATCAGGAAACGCATCGCTTGTAATTTCTTTCCCCGACACCAGCAGTGTCAACTCTCCTTTGATTGCCGACCGTTCATTCAAACGGTTTCGTATTTCGGATAAACGGCCCCGTAGAAACTCTTCAAAGCGTTTGGTCATTTCCCTGGCCAACACTGCGTATCTGTCTCCCAGTACTTCCACGATCTCATCCAAAAGTTTTCGAATTCGCCTGGGTGACTCGTAAAATATAAGGGTTCGATTCTCCTGTGCAAGTTCACGGAGTTGTTTTAAACGTTTATTTTCTTTTCTGGCAACAAAACCTATAAACACAAAGGAATCCGTTGGTAATCCAGCAGCACTCAACGCAGTGACAGCCGCCGAAACACCGGGGATGGGAATTACTGGGATTTCGTTGCCGATTGCAGCCTTAATCAATGGATATCCAGGATCGGATACGACAGGGGTGCCTGCATTTGTGACCAAGGCAATGGAGGTCCCTTGTTTGAGTTTTCCAAGTAATTTTTCGGTTCGTTCTGTTTCGTTGTGCTCGTGATACGAGATGAAGCGTCCGTGAATATTGTGATAGGCGAGGAGTCTCCCTGTCTTTCGCGTATCTTCTGCTGCGATGAAATCGACTTCTTTGAGAATCCGGAGCGCTCTTACCGTAATATCTTCTTTGTTTCCGATGGGTGTGGCAACGATAAATAGGGTACCCCGTTGCTGAAAGGCTTTTCGGTTATTCATAGGCCAATTCAAAGGCATTCTTGATGATTTCGATTCGAAAGATTTTATTTTCCGAATGGATCGTGACAACATCAAATCGTGCCTTTGCTTGAATTTGTTGGGTGTCTTTTAGATAATACAATGCAATCATGGACAATTTTCTTTGTTTCTTAGGAGTGATGGCCCATTTGGCATGTCCATAGTGACGGGATCTCCTGGCTTTGACTTCTACAAAAACCACCGTGTTTTTATGTTTTGCAATAATATCGATTTCACCAATTTGGTTACGGTAATTCTGTTCCAGTATTTTATACCCTTTTTTCTTCAGCAGTCTCGCCGCATCGGTTTCACTTTCTCTTCCGTATTGCTGTCGATCCTTTGTCATGATCGCCATACTCCTTAACGCCCCGGAAGCTTCGACGGTGTATGAGGCAGCAACCGTATTTGTCAATGGCTTTTTTATGGGCTCTCGTTGGATATCCTTTATGATGACAAAATCCAAATTGAGGGTAATCGTGATGATATCTATCCATGAGACGGTCTCGGGTCACTTTCGCCACGATCGATGCCGCAGCTACAGAAATACTCAGAAAATCGCCTTTCGGTATCGGCAGTTGCGGTATGCTCGATGAGACTCGATGTTGACCGTCTATTAGAAGAAAGTCTGGCTGAGGATGCAAATTTTCAACCGACATCAACATGGAAAGGAGGGAGGCATTAAGGATATTGATACGGTCAATTTCTGCTGCATCTACAATGCCGATTCCGACGGACATCGCATGTTTATAAATTTCTTCATAAAGATCGGCCCGTTTTTTGGAGGTGAGTTTCTTTGAATCCGTGATGCCTTCCACCGAAAAGCCGGAAGGCAACATCACGGCTGCAGAAACAACAGGACCCGCCAAAGGGCCACGGCCGGCTTCGTCGATGCCTGCAATTTTATAAAACCCTTTTTCTGTACCTTCTTTTTCGAATTTCCACAGGTCCGGTTTCATTGACGACCGTGGTATGTGTTAGGCGCTTAAAAAGAAAATTCTTGCACTCTTTGTCAAAATTTTATTTCACCTAGAAGACACGCAGGTCACGAAGATTTTTTTAAATTTTTTCTTCGTGCCTTGTGGTTCTTTTAACGACCTGTTTGGTTTCGGCTCGTCCGGGTTAGGTTATACGACGTTCTTTTATTCTTGCAGCTTTTCCTCTTAACTTTCTAAGATAGTAGATTTTTGCGCGTCTCACGCGACCTCGCGTCACGACTTCGATTTTGTCGATGATTGGGGAATGAAGCGGAAAAATACGTTCCACTCCGATTCCATACGAAACTTTTCTCACCGTGAAAGTAGCGTTTGTAGTTCCCTTTCTTCTGCTGATGACAACACCCTGAAAAACCTGAATTCGCTCTTTTTCGCCTTCTTTAATTTTTACGTGAACATTCACGTTATCTCCCGGTCCGAATTCCGGCAAATCCAATCGCATCATTTCCCGCTCTAACTGTTTTATCCTTTCCATGGTATCCCCCGAAAATAATATTCATTATATATTAAATTAATATTCACAATCCCGTAACAAGTCAGGAAAGTGACCGTTTTACAAAAGTGTTTGGATTCTTACTGGTTCATTCTAAGAATTCATCTCTCACATTTATAAGTTACGTATGGTTTCTTATCTATTCCCTAACAGTCGATCCAGTACAACTGCAGTCGCGGATCTTACAGATAAATGATTGTACGCTTCGTTTCCGCGAATTGGTTCCAGCAAAAAATCGGCTGCCGACAACACACTTTCTGAAAGTCCCCATGCGGTGCCAAAAACCAATACATGGGGTGTTCTGTTCTGCATCATCTCCCGAAGTTTGCCAAAGCTTATATTTCGCGAATTCGTTTTTGCACTGGTTACGACGGTCTTCGGTTCTACGCCGCAATTTCGCCGAACGTGATGGACGACCTCATCCAACGAATCTGCAGTTCGGATCAATTGCAAGGCAGCGCCTCTTTTCGGATTGTACCGCGAACCGACGCCTAAAACCCAATGGTGAATCAGTCGATTAACAAGCGCTTTCTGATCCGTAAGAGGAGTGATCACATAAAACTGTTTCACCCCATAAGTTTTTGCTGCTCTGGATATATCGTGTAAATCCAGATTCGTCACAGCTGCAGCGACGATATCGCCGGCTTTATTGACTACCGGATAATGCATCAGTGCCACGTACAGATTGGGCGTGAATAATTCTTTCAATCTCGAGGCACCATTTCTTTAAAATGTTTATCTCCACTTGGTTCAAGGTCTTATCTTCAAGAAGATCCTTTCGCTTCAAAAAAGTCCGAATGAGTGATGATTCACGCCGCCATTTTTCTATCTCTCTATGATGTCCGGACAGTAGCACGGGAGGAACCGATTGACCTTCAAAGGTTCGTGGCCGTGTATAGTGTGCGTGTTCTATCCGGTAATCGGAAAAAGAATCCTTTTCCGCCGAGTCTGTACCACCGAGTGTACCCGGGATGAGCCGGGTAACCGCTTCGATGATCACCATCGCTGCCAGCTCCCCACCTGTCAGAACGTAGTCACCGATAGAGATCTCAAGGTCAATGAAATCGGTCCGGATCCGTTCATCAAGCCCTTCGTACCGGCCGCATACCAGTATGAGTCCATCAAACGCTGCCAGGTGATGGGCCATATCTTGGGTAAAGACGCGACCCTGAGGCGTTAAAAGTACTGTTTTTGATCGGGGCGTCGCTTCCTTTGCTGCCCTTATGGCACCGGCCAGCGGCTCGGGTTTCATCACCATTCCAGAACCACCCCCATAGGGGATATCGTCCACGACCCGATGCCTACCGGCAGCAAAATCTCTAATATTTGAAGTTCGAGCGCATAATTTATTTTGTAAAATTGCCCTTCGGATAATCCCATGATCCCAAAATGTTTGAAACATTTCCGGAAAAATCGTTAGGACGGATAATTTCATAAAACCACGATCACAATCCCTCTGGCAAATCAACTGTCATCCGTTTTTTCTCGAAATCGATTTCTACAACCACCGATTCGAGTGCCGGTACGAGGATCTCTTTATCTTCATCCTGAACAACATACACATCGTTGCTGCCGGTTGGTAGAATTGATGTTACCCGGCCAATATATGCGTTGTCGAAGGTAAAGACAGAAAGTCCAACAATATCAAACCAATAGTACGTTCCTTTTTCTAACTTCGGAAGCGATTCCTTATTTACCAGTAATTCGGCTCCGATTAAAGACTCAGCACCGTTGCGGCTATCTATTCCTTTAAGGGCCAACAGCACACCCTTTCGGTGAGGCTTGGCCCACTTGATGGTGCAGGTTCTCTCCCCCCCCTTGTCACTTTTGAGATAGATTAAACCGCCAGGCTTAAATACAGATGGGGATTCTGCAAAAGAAAAGACTCTGAGTGCACCCATTATACCATGAGCACCGACTATTTTCCCGATCGGGAGAAGACCATCTGTCTCCAAGAGCTTACTCGATAATCTCCAAGACCGTCCGTTTTTTTACCTTTGCGGACGCAGCGCTTAAAATCGTCCGCATGGCTCTGGCAGTCCGTCCCTGCTTCCCGATTACTTTCCCTAGATCCTCTTTTGCCACCGTTAGCTCCAGCACAGAGGTTTGGTTCCCCTCAACCTCTGCGACCGATACCTCGTCTGGATTGTCCACGAGTGCCTGGGCAATGTACGTGATCAACTCTTTCATCGCTCCATCTCCTTTGTTAGCGGTTGAGAATTAAGGGATAAATAAACTCTGCAGGATTATCCTACCGGTTCCTTCTTCAATAAATTTTTCACCGTATTTGTCGGAAGTGCACCCTGCTCCATCCAGTACTTGATCCGTTCTCCCTTTAGCGAAACGTCAGCCGGGTTTGTCAGTGGATTATATGTACCGACAACTTCTAAGAATCTTCCGTCTCTCGGGCTTTCGCTATCTGCCACAACGATTCGGTAAAACGGCCTTTTTTTTGCACCGTGCCGAGCCAATCTTATCTTAACTGCCATGTCCTTGTCTCCTTCAGAAGGGAAGCATACCGCGGCTGAATCCTCGCATGCCGCCCTTATTCATTTTCTTCATCATTTTCAGAACCAGCATATAATTCTTCAGAAGTTTGTTTACATCTTGAATCGTGGTCCCGCTGCCCTTGGCGATTCGCTTCCGACGGCTTCCATTAATGATCGTATGATGGCGGCGCTCATCGGGTGTCATCGAATTAATAATGGCTTCGATTCGAACAAACTCCTTTTCATCGACCTCTAGATTTTTGAGTTGCTTTATTTTCCCTGCACCCGGAAGCATTCCGATCAGATCCGAAAACGATCCCATATTTCTGATTTGAAGCATCTGGTCCTGAAAGTCTTCGAGAGTGAATAGATTTTTACGCAGCTTTTTTTCAAGTTCGGCAGCTTTTTTTTCATCCACCGCTTCCTGGGCCTTTTCGATCATGGTCAGGATATCGCCCATCCCGAGGATTCTTGAGGCCATCCTGTCCGGATGAAACGGCTCCAGATCTTTCAGTTTTTCCCCAACACCGATAAATTTAATCGGTTTTCCGGTTATGGATTTAATGGATAGAGCGGCTCCGCCCCGGGCATCACCATCCATTTTGGTCAGAAAAACACCCCCAATATCCAACATCTCGTCAAAGGCACCGGCTATATTTACTGCGTCTTGACCGGTCATGGCATCGGCAACAAGAAGTATTTCCGCTGGTTGGATAGTTTCTCGGATGAGACGAAGTTCATCCATTAACGCCTCATCGATATGAAGACGTCCTGCCGTATCGAGAAACAGGGTATCACACCCGGCCCTCTGTGCAGCCACTTGAGAATCTTGACAGATCCGAACCGGATCCATGTTCGGTTCTGAGGAAAAGACCGGGATATCCAGCTGTTCTCCAAGTTTTTTGAGCTGATCAATGGCTGCCGGCCGGTAAACATCGGCAGGCACCAAGTAAGGTTTTCGTCCTTGTTTCCTTGTAAACAGGGCGAGTTTGCCTGCGGTGGTTGTTTTTCCGGATCCCTGCAAGCCCACGAGCATTATCGGTGTCGGGCTCGGCCCCTTAAGATTCAAATCTTGGTGTTGAGAGCCCATGAGATGGGTCAGTTCGTCATTGACAATCTTTATAACTTGCTGACCGGGGGTTAGGCTTGATAAGACCTCCTGGCCCAGGGCTCGCTCTTTGACATCCAGAATAAATTGTTTGACCACTTTATAGTGTACATCGGCTTCAAGAAGCGCCATTCGCACTTCCTTCATGGCGTCGGCAATATTCTTTTCAGAAAGCTTACCATGTCCTTTAAGATTTTTGAAAACGACATTGAGCCGA
>JAHEHB010000319.1 GCA_024644775.1 Deltaproteobacteria bacterium | reverse complement strand
GCCGCCTTTTCCAAACGTGCCAAGTATTCGACGATTCGAGAAATATTCTGATTGAATACAATTCCGAATTTTTACGATATTTCCGTAGTCGCAATGGTAACGAATGTTACAAGTGGGGCAAGCATCGATCGTTTCAATGGGTTCGCCCTATTGTGCGACCATGAATAGCCGGCAGGAAAAAAGCGATACACATCAGAGCGAGGATACCCGCCAAAGAATTCATTCTAAGGGCAACCATCGGTCCGAAGGCGCTGGCGGTAACACCTAGCAGCAAAGAGCCGAGATGTCCAACACCGATGGCAAAACTCACTACCCCCAGAGCGCGACCGCGCATCTCTTCTTTGGCCACGAGCATCACGAACGCCCCCTGCATGGTTGCAAACGCAGACGTTCCCAAACCGAGACCCAGCAATGTATTAAAGGAAAAGAGATACGAGCGTGATATGGAAAATACACACAGCGCTGCGAAGGCCAGCATCGATCCGTATAAAAATATTCGACCGTGGTATCGGATACTCGTTGAAGCAGCAATGATCATTGCCCCTACCAACGCTCCAAAACCCTCTGCCGCCTGAAGTATTCCCATCAATGCAGGTCCCACATGCAACACGTCGCGCGCCACGACCGACACCATCGGGGGGTAGGAAAAAAGAAAAAAATTCACCGCCACCGTGATCCAGACGACAGCCAGAATTGAAGGCGTCCGGCGAACGTATCGAAACCCCTCGATAAGGTTCTGAAAGACGCTTCGACGGGGTTGCTCCCTTTTCAAAAGACGCCCTGTTTTCATGGGCCAAAGGAGGATGAAACCAATGGCATATGACAAGGTAACAGCACTATAACCCCCACCGACACCCGTTAAGGTAATCAACACGCCTCCCAACGCCGGACCGAGTATGCGACTGATATTCATACCCACTGTGTCCAGGGCCACTGCGTTGGTAACTCCTGATGCCCCACACAGATCATAGATTAAAGCGCGGCGTGATGGAAAGCTGATGGCCCAGGAGGCGCCGTTTATCAATGCTGTCAGGTAGGCCTGCCATACATGAACCGTACCGCCGACCAATAACCCTGTCAGCCAAATGCTCACCACCGTACTGATGCCCTGTGAAATAACGAGCAACCGCCGGCGGTCCATCCCGTCTGCCAGAATCCCTCCGACGAGCCCGAAAGCCAGGGTGGGGAACATAAAAAAGAATCCAACAAGGGCAACATACCAGGGCGAATCGGTCAATTCGAGGATCAGCCAGGCCAGCAGGGTGACCTGCATCCATCGCGCAATGTAAGACAAACAATTAGAAAACCACAGCCGGGTATAATTACGGTTGGTAAACGCTCGAAGCATCCCATCGGATGGACCGTCTACGTTATTATTTTTCTCTTTTCCGCCCGTTCCCATTACCATAGCTCAGTCCGCCGGCAGGGGATAGAGACCCGCTGCACGCAGGGTTTCAAACATGTCCAAGAGGTTTTCAGTGGGTATCAGCGGCTGAATGTTGTAAACAGCAGCGAAAATGAAATCGCCACCTCTCCCGAAGATACGCAAGTCGTCTCTTTCCTGTTTTCCGACTTCGTCCGGGGTTCCGAAAGGTAGCGTTTTTTGGGTATCCACTCCGCCGCTCCAGAATACGAGGCTGTCACTTAAATCTCGCTTCAACAACCAAACAATGAAAGATCTTTCAACACCTGCTTGAGTTGTGTCTCTATTTCATCATTGGGCGGCAGTATCGGAAGCCTTCCGGGGCCGCCCGGAAGGCCGGCTATTCGCATTGCGGCCTTTAACCGCCCCAAATTCTCAAGCCCATCTTTGCCCCCCGCGAGAATATCCATAAGCGGCGCCAGTTCTTTAACTAACTCTTTAGCCTTATCGTAGTTGCCTACCTTTTGGGCTAGGTATATATCCACATTGGCTTTTGGGAGCAGATTCGCTAAGCCTGATACAAATCCCCTGGCGCCGGCAAACGCACAAGCGGGCTCGCGGGGTAAGCCCATGCCGTTAAAGATCGCCATCTTTTCACCAACGGCATCCACCGTATCGATGAATTTCGTCATATTCAGTGTATTCTCCTTCAGTGCCACCAGATTGGGTATTTCCGCCAACTGGATCATCGTCTTTAACGGGATGTCAACCTGGGTGGCAAACCAGTTATTAGGGATTATCACAGGAACAAAAAAAATACTATTCTATTAAAAATCGAAAACCTGGTCTTCAAGGCCAGTCAAAGATCCCGTTTTGCGGGGGTCAGAGATGATCGGCTCTGCCATAGATCAAATCTGTTCATGGTTTCAGGTTTCGGGTTTCAGTAAATACCCAATCCTGAACCATGAGCACCAATTTGGTAGAAACTGAAGACCGACTTCGGTGAAAGATTGTCCATATCATGAGCGACTGCGACACAGTGGGTCGAATTCGGTTGCTGATCCGCCTTGGCGGAACACCTGAAACCTTATCACTGCTGGTAAAGGTTACCATGCATATCACCCCTCCGGGGTGAACCAAAGCCGGGCCCTCTGGACCCGGATCTTTACTGGAAGATTTCCAGCCGCAAGCAAATCCACGGGGGCGTACCCAAACTGATCTGAAATTTCGCCCCCCGGCGTAAAAAATCGATCTTGACAACCCACCCCCCTTTGATTACTCGGATAGTAATGGATAATATGCATATAAAACAGGGCAGGCAACTTCTCTACCTGTCTCAAAAGGATGTTAAAACGATCCAATTGTCTCTTGACGATATTGAGACGGCTGTAAAGGATGCCTTTATTGCACTGTCAAAGGGGCGGGCGGACAATGCACCCAAAATCGGGGTAGATCGTGATGCGAGCACATTTTTCCATGCCATGCCGGCTGCTCTTTATGATCATGGTTTTAAAGACCTGTCTGGCGCCGTTGGGATGAAATGGGTTGGGGTTGCCGATAATAGCTCCCGCGGACTACCGAACATCCATGGCACGATCGTTCTCAGTGATATGGAAAGTGCGGCACCGATATGTATCATGGACGGCACATGGATTACCTCCGTGCGTCCCGCTGCGGTGACGGTCCTTGGGGCAAGATTCTTGGCAAAGCCGGACAGCCACTGCATTGGGTTCATCGGTTGCGGCGTGCAGGCAAGACAGCATCTGCTTGCGTTAAGGGCGGCGTTTCCGATTCATCGCCTGAGCTGCTTTAGCCGGAGAATGTCCACCGCTGAAGCTTTTGCCCGGTATGCGCATGAGCGAAATTTAGAAGCCATTGCCGTTAATGATCCCAGGGCGGCGGTTGAGGGGATGGACATCATCGTCACCAGCGTTCCCCGGCGTTCCGGTTTAAAACCGTTTCTCGAACCGGCCTGGCTGTCTTCCGGTGTTTTTGTCAGTGCCACTGATCTGGCACGATGCTGGTGTTGCCGTGATTTACAAGTACTGGACTTTACAGCCACGGACGATCTGGCTCAGACCCGCAAGATGAATGAATCCGGAAATCTTGCGTGGCAAGGGAGCTTTCTCACGGACATCGGCAGTCTGATCAATGGTTCCCATCCCGGTCGAATCGATCCTCTTCAGCGGATTATGTTCATCCATCCCGGAATGGGATTGGGAGACCTGGCCATCGCGATCTGTCTCTTTTACCGTGCCCAATCCATGGGTATCGGGACCTTGTTGCCGCTTTAGCAAACCATCATTCTTTGCCGAATCAGAAAGTTCATCCAATCGGATCATGCTGCCGATTGTATATTACCCTGACGACTCTCGTGTGATGATCATTTCACTCAGCGGCATCCGTTGGGATTTGATGGACCCTTTGGCGCACCATCCTACAGCAATATGGAACGCCTGTTCGATATAATCCGGAAGGCAGTATTTTTTCTTGAAGTTGTCCGCCGTTTTTTTTGTACAAGTCAGCCAAACCGCCCCTAAACCCAATGCATGGGCCATCAGGCACATGTGATCCCCCGCACAGGCACAATCGAGCAATTGATTGTGGGGCACCATAATATCCTGGCCGGTGGTCTGATAGATTCTCTTATCGTAACAGACAACAATTAGAACACAGCTATCCATAGGCGTCGGAATATCGCTCCAGACCCATTTGGCCTCTTCCCGGTCTTTTATGACAACGAATCTTGTCACACTGAGGTTACATCCGGTGGGGGCGGCCCTACCGGCCTCAAGAATCTTTTCTATCATCTCATCCGGGACCTTTTTCCCCGGAATCCAATCCCGAACGGACTTGCGATCCCAAATCAATTTATGAACAACCGCCATCTCGTCATCCTTAAATGGTTCCGGGAGCGACGCATCGATATCAATATTTTCCCCGGCTCTCATTTTTGTGGCAATCTCTAAATATTTCTTTCCCCACACGAAGTCGTCTCCCTCAACAGGGAATCCCCGTTCCTTCCAGACCTCGAGGATGAGCTGCGGCTGCAAACCGAATCGGGGTGGCAATTCCTTTTTCCCTAATATAACGGGGTAGATATCCACCTCAATGCTGTGGTGAATCCGTTCTCTGAAGAGCGCTCGCAGACACGCAGGCTCCATCTGCATCAAATCCTCTCGGCTATACCATCCCCCCTCTCCTCTGTGCCGAACCTTGATATCCTTCAATTCATCAGAAATGTCACTCATAATTTGAACCTCCTAAATTGATTTTGCTTGCATCCCAGGGCAGGTTTTCGCCGCACCGTTACGGCTTGGTCTGCGCAGGGAAGTTTCAGGCTTTGGTGTTGGCTGACACCTCGTCTGAGAAACCTGGTAAAATTCCAAATCGGATCACCGGTAGAAATAACCTGAAGGCGAGAAGGCCAGGAAGCCTGGAGGCTATAAGGCTTTCCAGCCCCTAGCCTTTTCGCCTCCAAGCATTCCAGCGTCCAAGCTTTCTCGCTTCCTAGCTCGTCTGAAAAACCTCGTTTCTTATTGTAATGAATCCAGCTCTATTGGCGGCAACGCTGATCCGCCTGCGGCGGGACACCTCGCCCCCTATTTCCAAAGAAGAAGCGCGGTTATTCTTTTTTCTCTACCGGCCGAACCAC
This sequence comes from Deltaproteobacteria bacterium, assembly GCA_024644775.1. Next base: position 1,421 of record JAHEHB010000319.1, on the reverse strand, counting down.
CATCTCACAGTACGGGTCTCCATCCATGAGATTCTTTAGATGAAGAAATTCATATTCCGGATTGAAAGCGTGCATCTTTGCCTGGTCGACCCAGCAGTAAAGGCGCGCGGTTTCGGTGTCTTTTTTTTCGAGCAGATCTTTTGCAACCGGACAAAAATGGACCCTATTTCGCTTCTCGCCGTCTACGATAACCTCTTCCGCCTTCCAGGCCAACACCGGAAGATCGCTTTCGAAATTTTCCGGCGTCAACTTCAGTCCCTTTTTCTTTGCCGTTTCCTGTGCGGCGAATCCGACATCGGTCCCGTAAGTCTTTATGGCCTTTTGAACCAGTTCGATGCCGCGTTCTCTTCCGAAAGCCTCGATCAAGGTCTCCACAAATGCATGGTACAGCATGGCCGTTCTGCGAATCGCCAGGTTGATCTGACGAAGCGCCTCTTCTTTTTCGATCACTTCTTTGTCATTTTCCATGTCATCTTTTCTCCTGTGTCTGAGTCAACCACTACCAATTAATAAACGCTTTTTTTTTCCGGTCGATCGAGCGCAATGATTCCGGTACTGTCTTGAACTTCTGTTAGAATGAATGAAACCATTCAATGCTCTCCTCGTGGCGGATATCGCTCTATTCCTCTGCCGACTTCTGAAGATATCGTTGGACCGATATGGCCGCCATGGCGCCATCTCCCACCGCTGTTGAAATTTGCATGTTGGTTCCCTCTAATCTCTGATCTCCTTGATGACCGGACTTCCGATCTGAACGCCCACCGCCGATTTTCCGGCATGACCGCCGACCACCACGATATCAAAATAGCTCGGGTCTCTAACGATCGGCAGCATCAGATCATCCGGCGCATCCACCAGCCATCGGTTGGCAGGATACATCAATGCCGGTTGTATCAGGGATTTCAGCATCCCCCAGGGTCTGCGGCTTTTATGAAACATAAACAGCCGGATATCGTCTTTACTCCATCCCGCCTCGCTGATAAGACGCGCATGGTCGGGTGCGATCATCAGCAGCACCTTTTCTTCCGAGTCGACCAGATCCCCGATCCATGCCCGGCAGCCTCGCCACCCAATGGAATCTGCGGTTCCGGCAAAAGATTTTAAGCAATCCTCCGGTGTGCTGCTTTCAAGGTCGCTGACATCGATAAAGCTTGTAATGGGAAAAACTGTCACACAATCGGTTTCAGGCGAAAAGCCTTTTTCCACATGATACGGTTCCCATGGGTTTTCTCCTTCATTCTCCCCCGTGCAGAAGCTGTATTTATTGGGAGAACCGATGGTATCCATGTCGCGAACCCGAGGATAACAATGGCCGATATTCATCATAATCAAGCGGATGGCCCGCCCGATGGCCGTATTTACCCAGGAAAATTTACCCGGTCCCAAGGCGCACATGCCGTAATTGATTCCCAATTCATCCC
>JAHEHB010000318.1 GCA_024644775.1 Deltaproteobacteria bacterium | reverse complement strand
CTTTGACAAAGCGGTTATTGGAGAGTGATGGTTTGACCGTTGAAATGAAGATCGAGTACTTCAATTGATGCGGTTATTGCCCTACTTGGCGAAAGTTCGGTCTCTTACACCATATTTGTGTTTAAATAGGTAACCAGGTTTATTTTTTTGTTGGCGATGTTGAGTTTTTTTCTGATGTGCTCGCGATGCCTGCTCACAGTGGCAATCGATATATAACGCAACTGTGCAATTTCTTTTGTTGTGAGGCCGTTCTTTATCATATTGCATATTTGAATTTCAGCGGGAGTAAGACTCGTAAATTCTTTCGTGAGCCTGCTGGTAAAAGGCGAAACGATCTCTTCTAGGTTTCCCTTCAATAAAGCCACATATTTCTTCAATTCCGATGTAACTTCCGTCTCCAGCGCATGAAGGACGGGCAATATAATTTTATCCACGTTTGCTTGGATCGCTTCACCGATTTCTTTTTTTTCATCCTGAACCTTTATCAATACTTCTCGCAGTGCAATATTCATATTTTTCAAAGCAACACGTTCAACTTCAAGCTGCTTTTCAGCTTGAATACGTTCGACAAATTTCCCGAGTCGCCACGCCAAAGAGTTTATCAGCAATCTCTCCTCTTTTGAAAATGGCCCCTCATCAAGGCTTGGCATTTTCCTTAAATAATAAACCTCTATCACCCCAACTTTTTTCTTCAAAACCCTTATATCCGCAACTTGTCTCCATTGTGTGGTTTTAAATGCTGAAGATTTGTATTCGGTTCCCTCAAATAATATTCTCGTACATGTAATTTCAGGATACTGCCACGAAATCGGAATCAAATCAGTCAAGCCCTGCAGGATTTGATTGATGGAGCTGCCATACCGTTCCATTAATTCCGCCAAACCGTATAGACAGTTAAGCTCCTTTACTCTTTCATGAAGAGAATGTTCGATGGTTGTTTTCTCTTTTTCAATGGCTGCCTGAAGGTGTTTTTCTTCTTCCAACCTCGCAACGCGCGTGCGTAAGGTTTTGAGGTCATTATTTAAACCCTCATGCCGGCGTTTAACATGTATCGATTGTGGCATATTGATCTCGCTAAAAATGCATATATTTTATAGGTAATATATCGGTAATATAACCCTGATGACAATCGTTTTTCAAGAGTTTATTATGATAAAAAATTTAAACGACAAATAGAAATCGATCAACGTCGAAAAAAGTCTTGGCCCGGTGCTAAAAATAATCCCACCTTATTTCTTCCAGGAATTTGCTTTTGACAAACGCCGGGCCATCTACTCAAGATAAGTTTGTAAACTCCATTTTCTCGTCTTCTTTCCACACCCGATAATCTATGATAATATGATATGGATATTATGGACTATGCCCCAATTGCAACGTTGGAATAATGGGTAAGAAAGAATTCTAAAAATTTACCAAATAAATCCCCCGTTCTTAAAAAGGAGTATGCTGTGACTGCCATGCGATTGAAGTTCATTACCTGCGATGTTTTAATGAGAGAAGTTTGCCTTTTAATCGCCCAGAGCCCACATATCTTTGATGTGGAGTTTACTGAAAAAGATTCCCATAATCAAAGTGACAAACTCAGAAAAATAATTCAGGATAAAATAGACGATAGTGTCGAAAAGAAATTTGATGCCATACTTCTTGGATATGGTCTCTGCGGTAACGCTACTGTCGGACTGAAAGCACGAGACACCCGGATCGTACTCCCCCGCGCACACGACTGTTGTACCCTGTTTCTCGGTTCAAAAGAAAAATTTGAAGAACACTTTAAGGATAATCCCAGCCAACCGTTCACTTCACCGGGATATATGGAGCGAAGCGATTCTCCCTTTCATGATAGTCTTTTGCGAGGAGACATGGATAAAGATCCGAAATATATGGAATATGCCGAAAAATACGGTGAGGAAAATGCCAAGTACATTTACGAAACAATGTATGGAAGCAAAACCAATCACAATAGACTGGTCTATATTGAGATCCCTGAAACCCGAAATGCACGTTACGCGGAATTGTGCCGAAAAAAGGCGGAAGAGGCTGAAATGGAATTTGTTCCTTTGGAAGGTTCGTTGGGACTGTTGAAAAACCTGATCGACGGAAACTGGAAAGAGGAAGAATTTTTTATTCTGAATCCAACGCAAAAATCCATCGGGATATACGATTGGGAAAAAATCATTGGTGTTGAAGATATAGAGGGACGTTAAGGCCAGGAGGCCGGAAAGCTGGGAGGCCAAACCCTTCCGGCTTCCAAGCTTCCGAGCTTTCAGGCCTTCACGCTTTATTACATCTAAGAGGGCAATCATATTGGCACTTAGAACGATTACATATACTGTAGCTTGGAGCGTGTTAACGTTTGTGCTTGCCATGTATATTCCTGGCCCTATAGAAAGCCAGCAAAGACTTCCGCAACCCAAACCCCATAAGACGCAACTCAATTCGAATCAAAACTTATCAAAAATTTTGAGACAAATTACGCCTACCGGATGGGAAATATACGATCGCGCCAAGCTATTCAATTCAGAAACGCTCTATCTCCATATCGATGGCCGGGCTGAACTCTATGTATCCTATGATATGAACAATATGACTTTCGCCAGCTACATGAACACTTCCAACAATGAACAGTTTATCGATCTATCTGTTTACGACATGGGAAATCCGACCAATGCCTTCGGTGTCTATTCTTCAGAACGGTCTCCGGGAAACCCTTCTCTAAATCTCGGTCGATCCGGTTATCGGTCCGACGCAAGCTATTTTATTTGGCATGGTCGATATTACATTCGAATCATCGCGTCTGAAACAACAAACGAACTTCAACAAACCAGCATGGATTTGGCGAAAAGTGTCGTCCAATCCCTGGATGATTCCAATGAACCGGTTTGGGGACTCACCGTTTTGCCTGAAACCGATCTCGTCGCCGATTCTGTGCAATATTTCCGGGTCAATGCAATGGGGTTGGATTTTATGAAAAACACCTATACCGCCCAATATCGCAAAAAAGACGCCTTAGTGACGGTTTTCCTATCCCATCAAGATGATATTGAAGCTGCCAAGAATACGACTGCCCGATATATTGCTTTCGCAAAAGAATTCGGAGAAGGAGCAAAGCGGCTCGGCATAGATGAAAGGGTGTTTTATTTGTGTGCTATGGGTGACGGCTACGATACTGTTTTTCAGAACGGCCGCGTGATTGGTGGTGTCTCATCCATTGAAGACCGAGATATAGCGATTCACTCGACAAACGATCTTTGGAGGCAAATTTTCAAAGAATAACTTAGTAACATACTATTTTTTCATAAGATGGCTTGCTCTTTCGTTACGAGCCCTTATAATGGCGTCCGAAAAACGCCCCGACCCCTCAATTCGGTAAAAACATAAGCACACCAACCGGAAGCTGCTTGAAATCTTTGATAGTGTCTCCGCTAGCCAGGGTGTTATTGGGAAAGAAGTATAATGTTTCTTTATCATTGTATCGATCGCCGGCGATTCGTATGGGGGGGTTCTTCCAAGTTACCTTGTGCGGGTTATCATAACCGATGATCATTTTTGTGTTTGAGGGAAGATCGTCCCAATCTGAAATCTGTTGACCATTTTTTACGGGACCGTTCGGCAAGAAGTAAAATGTATACCGATCTTTGTAGGCCTTTCCTGCCAATGACCAAGCAGTTAAACCGTTGGATATCACCTTAATGGGCCCCTGGTTGCCCATGGAATCCGGGCGGTCTTCCTGGTTCAGCAAAACGATCGTATTTTTGGGAATGCGATTCCACCCCATCCGTTTCTCCACTTTATCGCCGGAGATTATCCGACCGTTTGGGAATCGATACAGCGTCGTCGGTGAATTATAGTCTTCACCGGCGATCGACCATGCCGTGTTACTATCTTTGATGACATTTGACTCTAAATTCGGCGCCGCAGCATATCTGTGACTCTGGTAAAAGATGACCGCAAGCTTGGGATCCGCAGTCAACCGGCCGGCTGTTACATCGGGATCAAACCGGTATGTTGGCCCTAAATCTGAGTTTACGCGATTAAAATTTTTTGCACATTTTTTCCGACCCCGGTGATTTCTTCGAAACCACCGATTGGGTCTGCCGTAAGCAATCTGACTGTGGGTGAGAACTGCCCGATCATCCAAATTATAGACATCCTGCAGCATCTCCATCAGTATCCCTATGGATCGGTACTGTCTTTTTGTGATTGGGGTGTAGTGGTAACCCACCAACTCAATGCCGATGGACACTCGACTGATATTCGTCTCGCCCTTCCACATGCTCAACCCGGCATGGTCGGCTCGATATTTTTTGTCCAGTATTCGATACGTCCGCCCATTGCGTGCAATCGCATAGTGGGCATGGCCCCCGTATGTTCTATATCCCCGTCTGGTGCGCTTCCCTTTTGAGACCGCATTTATCGTACTCTGAAGGCCGCCTTCCGATGTGTGCACAATGATATACTTTGTTTTTTTTCTACGTATCTTTTTGAAGCGGCGGTTCAATGCAGGTCGTTTGTCAATGATTGATCGTTGAAATGCCACCCGGTCTGCGTTCGAAAAGCCGGCCCATACCGGCATTATCGGAAAGAACAGCAGTTCGAGTACGAAGAGAATGACTGTAAACCGAATTATCCAAAGCAGCGGGCTTCGACTTTCGGTAAAAATAGTTTTCGAGTTCATCACGTTTGGTAGATCACTTTGTGCGCTCTTTTAACGATATCTGCAATTTAACCTATATCAATGATTAAGACGGTTCTATATGAAGCCCCACTTCAGAGAGCATAAGAAACGCCACCAGAAAGGCGGTTTGCTGCCGGACGCGCTCCGGCAGTCTTTTAATAAAATCGGAGGTATCTTCATAAAACCAGGACCGAAAACGATTTTTTCGACGTTCCAGGGTTTCTTCCAGAGACCCTCGGTGGGGATCTTCCCGGCGAATCGAAATTATGAGTTCTTCTTCATGCAAAGACCCATACCGTTCCTGCCATTCGCGAAAAAGCTGTATGCGTTCCCGACGCAACATCCCTAAATCCGCGTAAAATGCATCATAAAACCCAAGCAATCGAGCAACGGAGAGAGAGAGCTCGTCTTTCGCCTGGGGTGGAATATCAAGCAGGTACTTTTGAAGTAACATACGATAATATCGAAAATTTCCCCATAAAGACAGCGCCCTCGCCCCTTCGATCAGGATATAAGGATTATGCGATTCTGAAAATTTTTTTTCGATAATCGGAAGCGCACTCTGTTCGTCCAGCTCCACCAAGGCATGGATAGCCGCACCGCTGAGAAGAAAGTCTTCACTTTCAATTGCCGTGCAGAGTGACGGAGCCGTCTCGATGACTTTCCAATGCCCCAACCAATAAGCGGCTCGATGCGCGGTGGTGAATTGGTTGACTTCCAAATCCCGTTCTAAAATGTAGATAAGACTTTTTGTTGGCTTGGCTCGCTGCAATGCATTCATGGCTCTTTGTCGAATAAAGATACTGGGTGAGTTCAAATAGCCCTCGAGATCCCCTTGGTAAATTTGGCTGTCAGTATGCATCATGGCGGCAAGGGCTTTGCTTTCTTCGTCTTCACTTTGGAAAGAAATAGCGCGTTTGACTGCGTGAATCGCACGCCAATCCCAAGGGGAAAACAAAGCGCTTAGGGCATTTCGAATCCCCTGGGATCTGAGTGGCGGTAACCTCAAGAACACAATCGTGCGGATTAACAGAAGCACCAACATGCCTGCGTAAAACCAGCGAAAATGCATTAAAGGATCGTTTACACCCACAGCCGATAGCTTGACTTTCCCAAGGACCCATCCGGCCGTACCCAGAGCCAGACCTCCAGCGATACCGCCCAACCCCCGGGTGATAATACCTTGAGCCAATTGATGGGCGCGGTTTGAGATGCTGATAAAATAATGCTGCATGGCGGCAAAAAGTGCGATATGAACATAGCCGTTAATAAAAAAAAGGGTCCCGATTAGCAATGCACTGAATTGTTTGGGGAGAAAAATGACCAAGATCACACCTGCGATATCTAAAAAACCAGTGATTACCATCAGCGGACGGGAGCCGAGCTGATCCAAAAAACGACTATAGGTATACGAAGCAATGATCCCGCCGATGGTCGCAACGAGTACAAAAAGCACCACTTGCTGATCGATAAGGTTGTATCCCTGCTTTGCCACAAGGATTCCAAAAGCATAGGTAACCCCCTGGGTGATCGGAAGGCTCAACATCATGGCCAGAAACCAGCGTCGGCCTTTTGTCGACAGGCTCCATTTAAGCTCTTCCCATGGCCGAAAAGGTGGCGGCGTACGAAATATACCCGCTTCCGGTACCCTCCAAATGGCACCGGCGGCAATCAGACCGCAAGCCACGCCGAATGCCAACAAAATTTGATAACGATATAGCGGCGCTGTCGTACCTAAAAAAAACGCCATGGATATCGTAATTAAAATAGATC
>JAHEHB010000038.1 GCA_024644775.1 Deltaproteobacteria bacterium | reverse complement strand
GAAAAAGGGGGGCAAATCATTGACGTGTCATTGTACGAGCCGTTGTTTGGCTTGTTGGGACCGGACTTTTTGTCCTACTATCTCACCGGCGAGATTCCTCAACCCAAGGGAAACGAACTCAGCTATACGGCACCCAGGAACAGTTATCAGACCAAAGATGGCCAATGGGTCGCGCTATCCTGCTCTGCCCAAAAACCGTTCGAACGGCTGATGGAGTGCATCGACCACCCGGAAATGATAGCGGATCCTCAATTTAGTACGAATGAAAGCCGCATCCAGCCCGAAAGTAGACGAATACTCAATCAAGTCATATCCGGGTGGATCGGCAATCATGACGCAAGCGAGGTTCTTGACATTTGTGATCGTCTGAATGTTACAGTGGGTCCGATTCCCAGTATGAAAGAAATCGACGAAGACCCACATTACAATGAGAGGGGTTCCATTATTGAAATGGAAGATCCGGTAACCGGAACAAATTTGAAGATACCGACGCTTTCGTTTCGAATGACGGGGACACCGGGTAAAATACGATTCCCCGGTTTACCGCACGGTTCAGCGAATAAGGTCATATACAGGGATCTTCTCCAATATTCGTCTGAAGAAATCGAAAGGTTAAAAGAAGTCAACGCCATATGATTCTTAGACTGGATGAACCGGATAAACAGGATAGAAATATCATGGATTACCGATGGATCATCGGAAACTCCAAATTCCAAGCATCAAATAACAAACAAATTTCAAATATCAATATTCAATAACCAAAACAGGGTTTGGAATTAAAAACTCCGGCGTTCTTGTATTTTCCGGTTTGGATATTCCATCATTAAGATCACATACTAATTTTGGGATTTTGAATTTCGGTCATTGTTATTTGTTTGGGATTTGTGGTTTGGTGCTTGTGATTTTTGATTTTATTTAGAAATCAAGCACCTATGGGTTTTTACTTATCTTAAAGGATAGAACCATGAATTACGATGTAATCATCATCGGTGCCGGTCTCGCAGGGATGGTGGCAGCCGAGACCGCCCGGGCGGAAGGCGCCAAGGTATTGCTTGTAACCAGAGGCGGTATCGGAATCGGAACCAATTCCGCCATTTCGAACGGCATGTTTACAAGCCCCACCGACGTGTACAGTATCGAAAACTTTATTAAAGATACGATTGCCATCGGCAAAGGAATAAACAACGAACAGATGGTAAGGCTGGTGGGGCGCGAAGCCTATGATGCCATTTCATCGCTTCGATCCTACGGGATCGAGATCGAGGAAACACCTGGGAATTTTACCGTACAGCTTCCCCGACCGGATCTTATCCGAGGTGTGCCACTTGTAAAAAATCTAGCGGCACACTTGAGAAAACAGGATGCCATATCTTTCTGGCCCAATTTTTGTGTCACGGAGATTTTGACACAGGAAAACAACGTCTTCGGTATCAAAGGATTTGAGGCATCCGGCAAAGCCGTTACGATGCATGCCCCCGCGGTTATTCTTGCTGCGGGTGGCGGTGGTGCCATGTATCTTCAGAATGATAATCAGAAAAGCACCATGGGGCAGGGGTACGCATTGGCAGCCAAAGCCGGGCTTGAATTGTGGGATATGGAGTTTGTCCAATTCTATCCACTGGTTCTGTCTGAACCCCGTCTGCCTCAATTCATGGTATATCCACCCTACCCGAGTGAAGTTAAATTGATAAATGCCTCGGATGAAGATATTGCCAAGAAACATGGCCTCGAAAATCTGAACGATGCCATTCGCAAAATGCGAGATTCATTGTCTGCAACCATCTATTTGGAAGGGCTCGCCGGACCTGTTTACATGGATTATCGATCGGTTCCCCAAGACCGGTGGGGGGTGTATCCTGTCAGCCTTTTTAGAAAACTCAAATTTGATTTTAGGAATCATCCCTTCCGGATTGCTCCCGGCGTGCATTATTTCATGGGGGGGGTTCGGATCAATAAAAGCGGTGAAACCGGCATCAGCGGTCTTTTCGCCTGTGGAGAAATGGTCTGGGGATTGCATGGCGCCAACCGAAGGGGCGGCAATGCGTTAACCGAGTGTGTGGTCTATGGAAAGCTTGCCGGTCGAACTGCTGCAAGCCGTGCGAAACAACACAGATTGCCGACAGATACCAGAATCGAAAAAAAAGTCGATTTTGTCGGTTCAGGCCCTTCGGACCTCAGGGCCTTACGAAAGGAGATAAGAGAAACCGCGTGGAATCATGCAGGAATCATTCGTAATGAAGGGAGTATAAAAGAAGGATTAACAAAACTATCGGATATAGAGGCACGACTCGAAGACGCACAAACAAAGACGATTCAAGAAAAGAGACTTCGATGGGACCTTCTGAGTGCCTCATTGGTATTAAAGGGGATTCTTACTGCCAGCAGCGGTAGACAGGAGAGCCGCGGGGCTTTTTATCGGGATGATTTTCCGGAAACGGATGACACGAATTGGAAGAAAAATTCTTGTTTGCAGTACAACCCTGACTCGGGAATATTTAACGTGAACTATAAACCGGTTGTGGATGCGACGGCCGAATGCTGATACGCCAAAGCCTGTAATTAGATAAAGCGGCGGGTAAATTCCTTGGGGAAAAGTCTATGTTTGTCTGCGTAGGGCTGTGGCGAATGATGATCATAGGAGAAACCAAACATGCTTAATGTACTGATCGGTTGCGCTGGATTTGCTTTGGCAAGTCGTAAACCAATACAAATGATGCAGGACGCGGGATTTTCGGTTCACGAACCCGATTACAAACCGGGTGAATTGAGCGATGATGTTTCTGAGTTTTGTAGAATCATAAAAGAGATCGATGTGCTCATCGTATCCGGTGCTGAAAAAGTACCCCGCCCTGTCATTGAAAGCGCTGATGGATTAAAAATGATCGCTGTCCGCGGTGCCGGCTACGATGGGGTAGACTTGACGGCTGCCACCGAAAAAGGGATTCTTGTAACGAGAAATCCGGGTACGAACACAAAAGCGGTCGCGGATATGGCCATGGGGCTCATGTTGGGGGTTGCCAGAAAAATTGGCTGGATGGATCGCGGCATGCGTGAGGGTAAGTACTCGGATCTGAGGGTTATTTCATACGATATGTACGAAAAAACCCTTGGAATTATTGGTTTGGGTAGGATCGGCAAGGAAGTCGCCCGGCGGGCAAAGGGCTTTGATATGAAGATTTTTTACCATGACATCGTTGAATATGCCGATTTTGCCGGAGAGCACGGTATTAAAAGCGTTCCTATGGATACACTGCTAAAAGAATCGGATTTTATTACGCTGCACGTGCCGTTGGACGATAGCACCCGAAACATCATGGGTGAGGCCCAGATAAAAAGGATGAAACCGGGTGCGGTTCTCGTTAACACGGCTCGCGGCGGATTGATTGATGAACGGGCGCTTTATTCGGCTTTGGAAAGCGGCCATCTGTATGGCTACGGCGGCGACGTGCATGAGAAAGAACCTCCGATATTTATGGAGCTACACCGTCTGGAAAATGTTGTGACCACGCCACATATGGCCGGTGTCAGCCAGCAAGCGCTGATTAATATGTCCATGGGATGCGCAGAGAAAGTCATTCAATTTTTGATTAAAAAAGAGATTCCGAAAGATGTGTTAAATCGCGGGGTGCTCGATAAAATCCAAGTCTAATTCAAATAGGATATGGGTGCATTAAATTTTTGTCGTGCTTTCCCGGGCCTGGAGAGACCAAATGGAAGAAACGAAGCACACTCATAAGTTGGCTGAATATTGTGCAGGCATAAGGATGGGGCAGCTGGGTCCGGAAGTCCGGGAGCATGTCAAATATCTTCTACTCGATTTTTTAGGTTTGGCTGCAAAGGGTCTTTCCATGGCGTCTACGAAAAAGGTTCATGCGATGATCCAGAAAATCGGCGGAACCGGGGACGGGACGATTATCGGTACATCGATGAGACCCCTCCCCCAATATGCGGCGCTCGCCAATGCAGCATCTTCTCATTCAATGAGTCTTGATGACATTTACACGCCGGCATCGATTCATCCGGGATCTGCCATATGGGCTGCCTCCCTGGCAACTTCAGAATGGATGGGTGCTTCCGGCACCCGGTTTCTGGAGGGTGCGGTGGCCGGGTATGAAACGACCTTAAGAATTGCAGATGCCGTGGATTCCAAATCTCATTATGCCTTAGGTTGGCACCCCACAGCTACCTGCGGTACTTTCGGGGCCACGGCTGCCGTATCCCGGATCCTCGGCCTAGACACAGATACGACCGCCAGCGCATTCGGTATTGCGGGTAGTATGTCTTCCGGTCTTATGGCATTTATGCAGGATGGTTCCTGGACCAAGAGAATTCATGCGGGGTTGTCGGCACAGCGGGGTATCCAATCCGCCCAATTGGCGGCGGAAGGATTTAAGGGCCCCAAAGCCGTCCTGGAGGGAAAGTGGGGTTTTCTTAATGCCACCTCCAACAATGCAGATCCATCCTATCTGGTAAAGGCGCTTGGCGAAAAATCCCGAGTAATGGATACCGGTCTAAAACTTCATGCCTGCTGCCGTTATAATCAATCGGCCATCGATGCGGCAATTGAATTAATGAAACAAAATGAACTGTCGCCTCAAGGGGTCGAAGACATTCAGGTAGATATATTTAAAGCCGCCTACCCACTAGTGGTGGAACCATGGGAAGAAAAGATGAACCCCAATACCGATGTGCAGGCGCAGTTCAGCCTCCCCTTTACAGTTGCGCTGGCAATTGTGAAGGGAAGGGTTTCCTTTGAAGAGTTTTATCCGGAAGTATTAAACGATCCCTCAATTCGTGATATGATGAAACGGGTTCGGGTGGTGCACGATTCAGAGCTTGATTCAGAATTTCCCAAAAAGTGGCCGACACGGGTTACGATTCAGACTGCCGATAACAGAAAATTGACTCAACGAGTGGATTGTCCCAAAGGGGATGTGGCAAATCCGCTCTCTTGGGAAGAACTCATTACTCGGTTCAACGCGCACTCAAGGAAGGTGATTAATTCAGCGATACAGGCCCAAATTGTTGACATCGTGCGTGAATTGCAGGATTTAAAACAGATGTGCCAATTGTCGATGCTGCTTTGTAAGGCAGAGGACTGAGGACAGTGTTCAGAGGGCAGATGACGGAGGACAGAAAACAGAGGACAGTATTCAGATGACCGAAGGTAGGGGACAGAGAGCAGAGGGGAGATGACTGAGGCGGTAAAAAATATATTGGAAAAAACGCTCATGAGAGGCAATCAGGCTTTGGGGGAGGGGGCCATCCGTGCGGGATGTCGTTTCTTTTTTGGATACCCCATCACCCCTCAGAACGAGCTGTTTGAATATATGGCCAAACGGCTTCCAGAGGTGGGTGGAAAATTTCTTCAAAGCGAAAGTGAACTATCCGGAATCCATATGATTATGGGAGCGGCGGCCGGAGGGGCACGATGCATGTCTTCATCTTCAGGGCCGGGATTTACACTCATGGGCGAAGGACTAACGACGCTTGCAGCAGCCCAATTGCCGGCTGTGCTTGTTTGTGTGTCGAGAGCCGGTCCGGGTCTCGGTCGAATTGCGTCCGCACAATCCGACTATCGGCTTGCCACCAGAGGCGGGGGACACGGCGATTATCAGTGTTTGGTCTTTGGACCCGGCAGCGCTCAGGAACTCTACGAACTCACCTATCAGGCATTTGAATTGGCAGATCGTTATCGAAACCCGGTTATTATTTTATCTGATGCCATTCTCGGTCAGATGATGGAGCCGGTCTGTTTTGAAACAGTGCCCGCCGTTACTTCACCGGATAAAGACTGGGCGGTGCGGGGAAAAGGCGATCAACCCCGCAAGGTAATTAAGGCAGCCCCCCATACGGATGAAGAACTGATCGATTGGAATAAGCAATTAAAGAAAAAATACCTCTCTATACAGCGAAGTGAACAGCGATACGAGATGCTTCATATGGAGGCCGCCACCATGGTGGTGGTCGCGTTTGGAAGTTCTGCGCGGATCGCTTTAGATGCCATCTCGAAGGCACGCACGGCAAACATGTCTGTAGGGCTGTTTCGCCCCATATCGCTGTGGCCCTATCCATCAGATGCCTTGCGTGATTTGGTCAATCGAGGTGTTGGAAGAATTGTTGTGATCGAAGCAAACAACGGCCAGATGGTGGAAGATGTGCGATTAGCGGTCTGTAGAGATGCAGAAGTGTTTCACTACGGAATTGGCGGCGGACACATCTTAAGTCCCGATGAGATCTATGATGAAATCCGACGATTGTATTGAAAATAAAAAGAAAGCGTGATTATGAGTGAAATGGAAATTGTGGCCAAAAAACCGGAAGCCATGACGGATGTGCCGTTTCCGTACTGCCCCGGTTGTTCGCACGGCACCATTCATCGATTGGTGGCCGAAGTAATGGATGAATTGGATATTACCCAGCGTGCCGTGGGAATTACATCTGCAGGATGTTCGGTTCGAAATTGGAGACAATTTGACTGCGACATGGTGATGTCGCTCCACGGCCGGGGTCCTGCGGTGGCTACCGGATTAAAGCGTGCCCGCCCGGAAGTGATCGTTTTTACTTACCAGGGCGATGGCGATATGGCGGCCATCGGGACCGGCGAGATCATTCATGCGGCTTCCCGGTGTGAGCGGATTACGGTTATCTATGTAAATAACGGTGTTTTCGGGGCCACCGGCGGCCAACAGGCGCCGACAACATTGATTGGAGAAAAAACCACCAGCTATCCCCTTGGGCGCGATCCAAAAATAAGTGGATATCCGTTGAAAATGGCGGAGCTGTTGGCAATGGTGTCTCCCGATTCCTTCATCGCGCGGGTTTCCATCCATGATGTAAAACACACGATGAAAGCAAAACAGGCCATGCGCGAGGCGTTTTTGGTTCAACTGAACGATGAAGGATTTGGACTGGTGGAAATCCTGGCAGCCTGCCCCACAAACTGGAAAATGGATTCGGTACGGTGCATGGAAAAAATAAAATCAGAGATGATTTCCCATTATCCTTTGGGGGTTTTTTCGAATGTATCAGTTTCGCCACAAAGCCACCAAGGCACAAAGAAATGATATTTCTCTAAATCTTTATAGAAATAAATTTTTCGCTAAAGAAATTAAATGAAAAGAATTATTCTATCGTATTTGTGTCTTCGTGCCTTGTGGCTGAATCATTGTATTCTAAAAATAAATCAGGAACCAGACAAAGAATGTTAAAAGAAGTGCTCATCGCCGGGTTCGGGGGACAGGGGATTATGCTAATGGGACAACTTCTGGCGTATGGTGCCATATACGATGGGTTTGAAGTCTCGTTTTTCCCTTCCTATGGTCCCGAGATGCGTGGCGGAACGGCTAATTGCACGGTGGTGATTTCCGATGAACGAATTGGCTCACCCATCCGGAATCGGTTTACGGTTCTGATGGCCATGAATCAACCATCGCTGGATAAGTTCGAAAGTCGTGTTAAATCGAATGGTATTTTGGCGTATAATGAGACGCTTATTTCAGAACCTCCCAAACGCCATGATGTTACAATGCTAAAGATACCGGCGAATCGAATCGCTACGGATGTTGGGAATCCACAGGTTGCCAATATGGCAGCGTTGGGGGGGTTAGTTTCGACGATCGGTATTACCACCGAAGCGCTTTCCAAAGGGCTTCCACGTGTGCTTCCTGATTATCGCCACCACCTGATTCCCGTAAATGAAGATGCCATCAAACGCGGTATGGCTTCGGTTGTTGATAGAAAGGAATTGTAATGAGTCAGTCCCCATCTAAGGGAAAAATCCTCATTGATCCGAATCGGTGTAAAGGATGTGGATTATGCATTGCTGCATGCCCCAAAAAGCATATCCGTATGGCCAACCAGGAGGATTTTCGAGGCGTCAGAGTCGCTTGCTTTGAAAAGTGTCACGATTGCACAGGCTGCGGATTTTGCTACACAGTTTGTCCCGATGTCGCCATAACGGTCTACAAAAAGAAGGGATACGGTAAATGAAAATTACGGATGTCAAAACCTATATCGTTTCAGCAGCCATGCCAACACCCTGGCGCATTGGACATTATGTGTTGGATCGGGCGTATGCCATTTTGGTTGAGATCTTTACGGATGAGGGTATCGATGGTATCGGCGAAAGTATCGGTCGGCTGGGACCGAACGTATCCAAATCGATTATCGATGATATCCTGAAGCCGTGTCTCATCGGTGCAAACCCCATGGAGATTGAAGGCCTTTGGAACCGGATGTTTGATCTTATGCGATATCGGGGCCATAACCGCGGATTTTATCTGGAAGCCATGAGCGGTGTGGATATTGCGCTGTGGGACATTAACGGCAAGGCGCTTGGATTACCGGTGCATCAACTCATGATGGGCTGTAATCGGAGCGAAGTGCCGGTTTATGCTTCTTCCATCTTTTTTGATACCCCGGAAAAGATGGCTGAAGTTGCCGTAAGGTTGGTTGAACGTGGATTTAAAGCCATGAAGGTCAAGGTCGGCCAGGGGGTTGAAATCGACACTGCCTGCATGGAAAAAATCCGACAAACCGTGGGGCCGGATGTAAAGCTGATGGTGGATGCGAACAGCGCCTTTCATGTGCCGGATGCCACCCGGTTGGGTAGACGGTTGGATGCTCTGGACGTTATATGGTTTGAAGAACCGGTTCCCCCGGATGATTTGGAAGGATATAATACCCTTTCTTCAAAGCTCGACATGGCGATCGCTGCCGGGGAAGGAGAATTTACCATCTATGGGGTTCGGCGCCTTCTTGAACATGGAGTGAGCGTGTTTCAACCGGATGTGGCCCGCTCCGGTGGGCTTACCGAAGCTCGGAAAATGGCAACCGTATGCCAGGCCTTTCAGGCACAATTTGCACCGCATACCGGTGCATCATCTGCGGTTTGCATGGCCGCAGCGATGCACTTATCGGCAGCGGTGCCGAATTTCATGATCTATGAGCACATGGTGGGGGAAAATCCTCTGGCGGAAGCGCTTTTAACCGAACCGCTGCCAACACCAAAAGATGGGACCATCACAATTCCGAATAAACCGGGACTGGGTGTTGAGTTAGATCGAAACGCGTTAAAAAAATATCGAATAGGGTAAACTTTCTTTTCTATTTTCTCCCAGATACCACAAATATCGAAACACTGGCGGACTCCGTTCCGCATTGCGAATCCGCACAGCATTTTTGCCCCACGCAATCCACCGCAACATCCGTAAGCCCGGCCTCCGTGAACCAATTGAAGACATCTTCTCGCTTAAATCCCATCCATCGATCGTGATGTTCATTTTTTAGGAACTCAAAACTGTGTTCATCAAGATCAGTAATAACGAGCATGCCATTGGATTTTAGGATTCTTGCCATTTCTTTCAGAGCGTCGGGCGGATTTTCAACATGATGCAAATACATGTTGGCAAAAACATAATCGACGGTTTTATCTTCTATGGGTAATTTTTCTGCTTTACCCAGTCGACAATCGATGTCGTTGAATTTTTTATTTAACTCTTTGAGCATGGACTCGGATTGATCGACTGCGATAACCGTAAGATCTTTCTGAAGAAGTCCTTCTGTTATAAACCCTGTCCCGGCACCGATATCTGCTGCGGTTTTTCCCGGCTGAAGATTTGCCACGGCGTACGCTTTCTCTCTAACAGTCTCGGAAAAGAAACTCTGTCTCATGTCGTCCCACCGGTTGGCGACAGTTTCAAAATATTCCTTGCTGCTCATTCTTTTTTCTCCTTAGTTTCAATAACTTTAGACAGGATTAACAGGATTTCCTGCTCATCCTGTAAATTCTGTCTGAATTATTTTGAGTACACGTCGTTCTTATTCGCCTGCTGACTCATTGTTTTTACAAGAAGGCCGAGTGTGCTAATGATTGAATCATGATTTTCCTCTACTTTTATGTCAATCTTTTTTATTGACTTTTCTTTTGTGCTGCGAATAGTTTGAAAGCAGTTATGTAATAATTAATTGAGGTATCATATATGCGCGTAAATAATGTGATCGATCATATCGTTCAATGGTTAAATGAGTACTGTGAAAATGCAGGGTTGAATGGTTTTGTCGTGGGGGTTTCGGGGGGAATCGATTCGGCCGTCACTTCTACCCTGTGTGCAAAAACCGGAAAAAAGGTTATTCCGTTAAATATGCCCATATATCAGAACGCAGAACAAATATCTCTTTCAGAGCAACATATCAAATGGCTTGAAAGAAACTTTGATAATGTTCAAGGGGTAAAAATCGATCTTACCCCCGCCTTTCAAGCACTCGAAAAGACGTTTCCGAAAAATATTCAAGACGGGCTGTCGATGGCCAACACCCGTGCAAGAATGCGGATGCTAACCCTTTACGCAGTCGCCACCCATCATAAAATGCTGGTAGCGGGAACCGGTAACAAAGTAGAAGACTTTGGAGTCGGATTTTATACTAAATATGGGGATGGCGGGGTAGATATTTCTCCCATAGCGGATTTATTGAAAACCGAGGTGTATGCCGTGGGAAAAAAATTAGGCATCATCGACGCCATCATCCAAACACCGCCCACAGATGGGCTCTGGGTGGACAACCGAACCGACGAAAGTCAAATCGGCGCCAGTTATGAAGAATTGGAATGGGCGATGCAGTATGAAGATGAACAGAAAGTTGATTGTGAGCCCAGTGATCGACAAAAGCGGGTGTTAAAGATTTACCGACAGTTTCACGATGCAAACAAACATAAGATGGATCCGATTCCGATATGCAACATACCGGAATCGTTGAGATAAAATTATAAACCTATATACACATCCATTACTTCTGATATTAACCGAAAATCGGCGCAAACGGGAAATCGGGATTTTCCGGTGTCTTCGGGCTAGTTTGATTTTAAATCGGTTGTTTTCGAAAGCATATTTACGGATAATCGGATCATACCGGATGGTACCGTTAAATTCGAAAAAGTTGACACACAACCGATTATAGGACGTAAAAAAACATACCACCATACCACTGACCGATTGAAATTTTCTGAAATCTCTGATATGCAAAAAATATTTGACATCTACTTCAGCAGAGTTTCGTTAAGATCGCCAGCTCCAACTGTCTAAACACGACCTTTTGCTCTTTAACCCACCAATCCTGGAAGGACGTTTGCCATGAGATGTTTAATCCAGAAGGCCTCTGAATAAAGTCTTCAAGGCTCGTGTACCCTTTGGAAGCTTTGTTTACGCCTGTTCGTGTTATGTTCGTTCTTTAATTCCGGTTTTTTTTCACAATTTTTGCGTTTCGTTAATATCGCAACCTTTGCCCGCTCTTTAACAACCAAAAGTACGAAAGGAGGATCTGATGATGCGGAACTCATATCTAAAAGCATTTTTGGTTTTTGCCCTATTGGCCAGCATTGCATTCTTATGCCCTACCCATGCGCAAGCCGTTCTTTATGGGGTTACCTACGATCACCAATTTATAACCATTGATGAAACTACTGGTGTAGGAACTATTGTCGGGCCTTTAGATACTTTCATGTATCCGGGAGGATTGGGTGAACGAAGTGGAAAGCTTTATACGTGGGATCAAGGGGGCAACGTGATAGCTGAACTCGATCCGGTTACCGGACATACTCTTTCAACTTTTGATATTGGCTTGGCAGGACCACCGCCGATATTTGGTGAGGGAGCTATCACTTTTCGAAGTGATGGTATTGGATTCCTTGCGACTGGCGGCCCCACGGGTCAATTAGGTGAACCTGGGCGACTTTGGGAATTTGATATCGACCTTCTAACGATTGCTCTAGTTGGTAATTTAATCCCAGATTTTGACGGAATGGATTTTTATGGGTGTGACACACTGTTCGGGTTGGAACAAACCTCCGCCGGGCAATATAGTGATCTTCACACTATAAATACATCAACAGCGGCAACTACACTGGTAGGTGCCGACAATAGCGGCGTATGGGGGGCCTATGTCGCAGGACTTACGTTTGATGAGGATGGAATTCTTTATGCTGCTATTGGAACGAGAACGGATCCGGCGATTCCTGCAACAATTTACGATCTCTATAGATATGATCCAGCAAGTGGTGTCCCCACCCTAATCGGTCCCATAGGTGATTACGAGATATCGGGGATATCTTCATTAAATTCACCTCCCTGTGCACCCATCCCCGAACCTGGAACCATGCTCTTACTGGCGTTCGGCCTAATCGGTCTTGCAGGATTTAGCAGAAAAAAGTTTAAGAAGAGATAATCAAACGGTTACACCAAATATGAAAGGCAGGGTTCCAGGTCCTGCCTTTTTGTTCATATTTCGGAAATCGTCTTCATCCTTTCCTTCAATCACGAAAAAGCGCTTCCGGAAACACCACATCGAATTGTCGACCCGTTTTCTTCAGGTTTTCCACTGTCCCGCGAGGCAGCGGAATGCCGGTTTTTACGCGTTCTTGATAGGTTCTCCGTTCCAACTCGCCCGGAGCTAGAATTTCACGAAACCCCTCGGCGGTGGGCAAGGATTTCACCCCATCGATGTAGCTGTCCACAGTCTCTTTGTATTTGTCAACATCCGTGAACGTGCCGATATCGATGGCAGCCACCAACCCGTTTTGGTTATGCTCCCGCTCCTTTCTCCTTCCAGTTAAAAGGGGTTCCTGAAGCGGGTTGTCGGCCATAATCCCCGTTAGGCATTCAAACATCATAGCGAGTCCGGATCCCTTTGGACCGCCGAACGGAAGCAGAATGGCCGCAAAGTTTGGATCGGTTGTGGGATCTCCCTTTTTATCCAGTGCCCAGCCCTCCGGTATGGGTGTTCCCTTGTCCCGCGCGAGCCGAAGTTTTCCGCCCGCCGCGATGCTTGTTGCCATATCCAAAACAAACGGCCCGTGTCGATTTGCCGGCGCTGCAACGGAAATCGGGCTGTTATGCACCCCTGCGGCCCTCGCTCCGAATGGGGCCATATTAGGAGGACTGCAGACGATAGCGATACCGACGGCATCTCTTCTGGCAGCCTTGACCGTGTAATATCCCAAGGCGCCCTGGTGAGTGATATTCCGCAGCAACGCCCATCCGATTCCGGTCTGTTTTGCCTTAACGATGACTTTGTTCATCGCGAACACCGTGACAACAGGACCGAATGCCCGATCTCCATCGATAATCAGAACGGCCGGAGTCTCCCGCAGGACCCGGATGTTTGGCCGGGGATTCATCTGCCCCTTTTCCACGAGTTCAACATACCAGGGAATGCGCAATACACCGTGGGAATCCACACCGTGTAAGTTGGCCCACACCAACACCTCAGCCTCCAGTGCTGCATTTTCCGACGGTAGGCCTACCTTCTCAAACACTTTGGATGCAAATTTCTGCAACGCTTTCCAATCGACTCGTTCATCTTCCATTAGTCATTTCCATTTCCTGGTTAACTGGTTGACTAGTTAAACTATATAAATCAATTCAGTATGGAAGAATCTTTATTTCAAATCATTTTTTATCTGTTTGGTTTTCATAGCAGAATCCCTTTCTTGTTTGATCTAAGCTACAATTGATTGAATTACTTGTGCCTTGCTAAGATGCTCCCTCTTTTTGCCACTACTTAGCCGGGGGCCATGCCAGATAGCCGGGAGTACTGGTTCGGATACTCCAAAGTTTATGCCCGGCAGTTATGTACAGAGTCTTTAAATCGTTACCCCCGAACGTACAGTTCGTTATCATATCGATCGGAACGGGTATAAATTTCAGCAGTTCGCCCTCAGGTGACATCACGTAAACCCCGGCTTTATATTTTTTTGCGGTTTCAACGGGTGGTTTTGGAAAATTGAAACCTGCTGTAACATATAGCCTTCCCTTCTGATCAAGCGTCATACCATCCGGACCACGATCCGTTCCCCAATCAAATAACAGCTTGCGACTGTTCGGGTCGATTGTTCCATCAGATTTCAGGTCAAATCTCCATAGTTTCCGATTCCCACCGGGTCCATTCGGACCATCATTTACGTTGTCAGCGACATATAAATATTTATCACCGATGGAAACCAAAATACCGTTCGGCCGATCAACTTCGTGGGTTATGATTCGCGCTACCTTGCCTACATCGTCTATGCGATAGACGCCCTCAATCTCACGACCATTTTTATCTAACTGTTCTAAACCCCTGCGGCTGCCATAACGTGGATCCGTGAAATAGATGCGCCCCTTAGAATCTATGGTGCAATCGTTTGGTGAATTTAGTTTTTTGTCTCTATAGTTATCAGCTATGACAGTGATCGTACCGTCGAGTTCGGTGCGGGTAACGCGGCGGTTGCTAGCTGCCCCACCTCCCTCACAACATATCAATCGGCCCTGGTGATCGAAAAGCAAACCGTTTGTTCTTCCGGAAGGCGAACGAAAAACATGGATTTGACCTTTTCGGTCACGGCGCATGATCCGGCTATTGGCAATGTCGCTGAAGTAGACGTTGCCGCTTGGGTGCCAGGCAGGTCCTTCAGTAAACGCCACTTGTCCTTCTATTTTCAACGTAGAATCGCCGGGAATCGGGGGCTCATCCTCGGCTCTTACAATAGAAGATCCAGCAAAAAACAAGGCCATCAATATCCAGATAATAATCGATCTGTTTTTCATAATTTTCCTCCTTTTCTTTTTTAGAAAATACTCTCTACCGAATTTACCATACGGATACTACCCTTATTTCTGAAACCATACGCACAAAACTGATCGATGGGATTGAGTTCCGGTGTCCGTATTGTCAATCAATCAGCTCAAACCTTAATTGTTTTCACCTGACTAATGATTCAGAACTGTTCATGAATATCCCAAAAGGTGCTCAAGATCTCTTCTTGGGACAAAATATCGGAAATTTAAGAACAACCCCTTTCATGGATAAACTCCTTGAAAAGAGGTGAAATATTTGACAGGACTCACGAGATTAATTTAATGTGTATAAATTTTCGTACCGGACAAACTAAACGTTGTCAACTATTTTGTTCTTCTTAAGTATCTAAAACATCCATACTTTGGTTAGTGACAATATTAAACCGAATTAATTGACCTTTTACGAAGATAACATTTGACAATACGTATGTGGTGATCTATCTGGAAACTTTAAGTCCTCATTAAGGAGCGCATTCCACATATTGTGGAAGCCACTCGGTAACCCGACGGGTCTCTTTTGCCCATAAAACAGCTTTTGAAAAAAGTAATTTCTAATCAATAGAAGGAATATCATTGTGTTTAAGGTTTTGGTTTTAGGAGTTATCCGACAAGAAGCGATAGATTTTTTGCAGGAATTCAGCGAGTTGGTTATTTTACCGGACCCGGTAAAAAAAGGGGATTTTATTGAGCATATAAAGGACACTGATGCCATTTTGCATAAAGTGGCCCATATCCAGCGGGACGTGCTTCAGCATCAGACCAAGTTGAAAATCATCTCCCGTCACGGTGTGGGGTTGGATTTGCTGGATCTGCCCTACTTGAAGGAGTTGAACATTCCGGTGGCTACAAGCCTAGAGGCCAATTCCACCTCGGTGGCGGAATTTACCATGGCCCTGGTGTTGACCGTCTTAAAAAATATAAACCACGGCGAAAAGATGGTTAAAGAAGAAAAGGGGTGGCAGCGTGAGCGACTGATCGGCTCTGAACTTAGCGGACTTAATGCCGGGGTGATTGGATATGGTCGTATCGGTTCCAGGCTGGCCGGCTACTTTAAGGCCTTCTGCAAAAATGTTTTGGTATACAGCTTGTCTCCCCCTTTCGATCCCAGCAAATGTCCTTATGAGTCGGTGGATTTGGACCAGCTTTTGCGTCGTGCGGATATCGTCTCGCTGAATTGCCCCCTAACCCCGGAGAGCAAGGCGTTTATCAACTCGGATAAGCTCAAATTATTCAAAAGAAATGCCGTATTGGTAAATACCGCCAGGGGAGCACTGGTGGACAGTAAAGATTTGGCCCAGGCCCTTAGGAAAGGGTGGTTGAAGGCAGCGGCTTTTGATGCCTTCGTTTCCGAACCTCCGGATTTCTCCGACGAGCTCTTTACCCTGGATAATTTTTTGGCCACACCGCATTTGGCATCCATGACTCATGATGCTCAGATCAATATGGGGATGACAGCTGCCAGAGAAATAAGGAGGGTGCTGATGGACAACTTACCTCCCACAAATAACGTGTTGGAAGATTTGGATTTTTAACGGGAGGCATCATTAACAGTTTCAACGGTGGAGGAAATCATGAACGTGGTTTTGATTGTTGTCGATTCACTTAGACAGGACCATGTGGGAGCATATGGCAACCCATGGATAAAGACCCCACACATGGATGCCTTTGCCAAAGAAGCCATGATGTATACCCGATGCTACCCTGATTCATTGCCTACTTTGCAGGTGCGGCGCGCCTTGCACACAGGCGTGCGTTCCTGGCCTTTCAAGGACTTTGTCGACCCTGACAACAGAATCAATTTTCCTCGCAATTCCGGTTACCCCATCGCCGGTTGGGGCCCGTTATCAGACGAGTATGACTGTTAGAAATTCCGATTTCAATTTTAGAAACGGCGTTCTTGTTATCTTCCGATCTTTTGCTTGGCCGCTTCTTATTTCAACAAAAAGGTCTGGATCCACTTATTAAACATCACGCTCTGTCTGTTCGATTTCCCGGTTACAAAATGCGTCCCCTCTTACAATGCCGGTATAATTGAAAAGGTTTTCCATGTTTATATTAATTGAATGTAAAATATTTTATCGCCAAATTTAAATGCCCTTTTCCAAGTGAAATCTGGAGGTAAAAGCGAGTTTTAGAACATCGATATTGAATGTAATTTCGGTCAATTAACCCCTGATTAAAGAATGTGATTATGCGTATGAACAGCCAGATCGAAACCATATGTGTATTTCACGAATTTACCCAAAAATCATACCATTGACCGATTGAAATTCTCTAAAATTTGGGTAAAATTAATTTATTTATTAATCGAAAGGAGATACTTAATGCCGGAATCTAAAATAAAAGAAATGATAAAATCGTTATTGCAGGGTGCTATTGGTGGTGGGATTTTAACAATAATTATCGGCTTCGCTTTGGGTGGATGGGTTACGGGCGGCACTGCCCAGACAATGGCAAAGGAAACGGCTGAAGCTGCTGTTATAGAGCGTTTGACACCGATTTGTGTCACACAATTTAGTCAAGACCCCGAGAAAGACAATAAACTTAAAGAACTGAAAGCAAAAAGTTCATGGGAAAGAGACAAATATGTCAAAGAGCAGGGTTGGGCAACAATGCCCTTTGAGAAGGATCCTGATAGCGATGTTGCAGAAAAATGTGCCGAGCAGATAATGCAGATCGGTCAGTAGGAGGTCGTCAGTATGCGCACAGGCCCAAAAGTAGCGTAGCTACCATATGGTGCCATCCATAAATATATTAATGTCCGGTAACCGGTTATCTGTCAATTTTTTCAAAATCTACGATTACAGTCGATCGCAGCCGGTTACCGGAACATAAGGGGCTTAAAAAAGTATCGATTTATATATTCGTGGCGATATTCATTGCGTTAAAATGGATTCTCGGCCCGTCACCTAAATTTATGTTCTTTAAATCATGAGAAAAGAGATATTTCTTTCCCGGGCAAGTACGGAGATGGTGGCCTGACCTCCGATGGAGAATCCCGAGACCTTTTTTGGGGGATCGGAGCTTAGTCCTCCGGAAAATTTGTGGTTGAATGATCGTAGGGACGCGGTAACAGGCAAGGGTAGGCATTGGATTTTTTAAGGAGATTTAAAGATGAGACATACCATTAAACTTACAGATCTTTTTATCCCTTTACCAACAGACAATGTTAGAATAGCGGGTATGAATTGGGCAAAAGAGTTGATGCCGGGAGGGGGATCTGGGCGAGTGGAATCAAACCCCGACAACATGAATTGGAATGTGCTTGTTCGTGAAAACCCGTTACGTGCAAAGCAGTTTGCAGAAACGTTCGGGCAAAAGGGTGTATGGAAATTCAATAAGGCACTTAAAGTTGTGAAATCCAGATATGGTCTGCATCCTATGGTTAGTTATTTGCCGGGTGCCGAGCAGTCCGGGTTCAAGCCTGTCAGTACTACGGACGAAGATTTAGGAATGTAGCATGTTATACTCAACTTATCCATTGCGGCTACCCAAATCGCTTAAAGTCGCCCATGACCGCCGGCTAAAACAGTATTGATCCGCTCGGTAGTTGATAACACTCTGTTTGATTCCCGAATGTTTATGACATGTACATCCAGAGACAATCTAACCCGTCCAACAGTATATGAATCACCAACCCCAATCCAAAAAGCCGGGTCTTTGGAATTGTAGCAAGCACCCCATAAACAGTTATTGCAGGAAACGAGTGTAAGGGGTGAAAATTAATTCCACATCGATTCGGGTCAAATATCGGGTTAGCTAATAAATGATCCAGATCGATGATCATGGCACCCATCATCAATAACCAGCTGGTTTTCCATCTTTTTGGAAACAGTAATCTAGATACGATACCGGGTATAGTGAAATGTAGGCCTAAATGCAGGATCGGACGAAACATGGATTGATGTCATTAAATATATATAAGGTGTATATGTATATTGAAAGTCGTAAATTTTGTCAACGGTATTTTTAAGATTTTATTCACGGTCATTCTATAGTATTATATCGATGTTTTGCCCTTTTTATCGTTCTATCTACAACGATTGATAGCAGTGATCGGTTGAAAATGAAAATAGAGAGTCGATGATCATGCATTCGTTTCGTCCAAAATGTCGCCCGATGCTGATCGGAAGCCTACCGCTCGATGACCATAGTAAAGCGTCGGATCTTGTTTTCGATTATACTCCTGAAATTCCTCTTTGGGTTCAATTGCCGGTCCATAAAGAGGAAGGCATGATGGTGCAGTTTCTTTCAGGCCTGCCCGGTATAGGAAAAAAAAGCGACGATCCGTATATCGACACCGGAACGGACGCTTTTGATACCGAACTATTGGCATTTTATGAGGAATATGTGGCTGTCACTGAAGGTGAGATATCCATCGACGATACGCGCTTTGTTCTAAACGAAAATACGGCAAAGGGGTTTTTCGTTTTTCTTGAGCAATTGGAAACGCACATACCAACTCCGAACGCACTCAAATGTCAGATCACCGGGCCTATGACTCTTGGGATGGGAACAAAGGATCAGGATGGAAGAGCCATCATATATAATTCTCAAGTGATGGATACGATCGTTAAGTTAGTTGCACAGAAAGCCAGATGGCAGGTCTTAAAGCTTCAAAGATTTAATCGTCCGGTAATTGTCTTTTTCGATGAGCCGGCATTGGCTGGGTTCGGCTCATCTGCCTTTATTGGGATATCACGGGATGAAGTCGACGAAAAATTCGAAGAAGTCATCCGTTCTGTCCATGAAATGGGTGCCCTAGCCGGAATCCATGTGTGTGCAAATACCGATTGGTCCGTTATTTTGGATTCCTCGGCTGATATTGTCAGCTTCGATGCCTATTCATATTTCGACAAGTTCATACTCTATGCCCAAAAGGTCAAAGACTTTATCGATCGCGGTGGTTTGCTGGCATGGGGAATCGTACCCACCTCAAGCGTCGAAGATATCGAAAGAGAAGAGACGGATTTCCTGATTGCCAAATTTTATAGCCAGATTCAACAGGTTATGGATCTTGGAATCGATAAATCCACACTATTTTCCCAAATCTTCATAACGCCAAGTTGCGGTACAGGTGTACTCAATCTCTCCCACACCCAAAAGGTACTTCGTTTAACGAAAAACGTATCCAACGCCATCATCAAGAGATTGTAGGGGCGCGGAAAACAGTTACTGAAAATTCAATGAAATTAAGTTACAATCTTTAGATCCTGTTGATTATTTCGATGCCACCGTCTCCATATCCCGCGAATACTCTCCGAACCGTGCCGCCCCGTTGCACCGGGCGCGATGGAAAAATACTTGCTGGGCTGCAGCAACGTTGGACGCTTCGCCCTGCCATGCTTTCAAGGCATGTTCCTGAAGCGCCCGCCCATAGGAATAGCTGAGCTCCCAGGGGTGTTTGCCCATTGCATTCATGGCATTCAGATTCGCTGTAGCCTGTTCGGAGCTTTGGCCGCCGGATAGAAAGACAATACCCGGTAACGCAGCCGGCACAACTTGACGGAAACAGCTCACTGTTGCTTCAGCCACTTCTTCGGGTCCGGCTTGAGTCTGGCAGTCTTTTCCCGAAAGCACCATGTTGGGTTTCAGCAATGTACCTTCAATATAAACGCAATGCTCGAATAGGGCGGAGTAAACGGTCTTGAGAGTAGCGGCTGTAACATCTCGACAGCGAGAAATGTCGTGATCGCCGTCCATGAGTACCTCCGGCTCAACGATCGGTACCAGGCCGGTTTCCTGACAAAGTGCTGCGTACCTGGCCAGTGCATGCGCATTGGCATCGAGGCAAAATCGAGTCGGTGTGGTTTTCCCGATATTGATCACCGCTCGCCATTTGGCGAATTTGGCTCCCAATTCACGATATTCGATCAAGCGTTCCCGCAAACCGTCCAGGCCTTCGGTAATCTTCTCTCCGGAAAATCCAGCTAAGTTTTTGGCGCCTTCATCAACC
>JAHEHB010000317.1 GCA_024644775.1 Deltaproteobacteria bacterium | reverse complement strand
TGTTTCAAAAAGGCCATCAATGCCAATGTACATGCTGCTAAACCCGAAGAGACCACAACGGAACCCGCCCCCCCTTCGAGCTCGGACACCGCATCTGCCAGGGCAAAGGTCGTCGGCGTGCCGTACGCACCATACCTCACACCCCGATATTTGTTTTTGACTCGATTTTTAAAGGCCTCCATCGTCGGATATAAAATGGTTGACGCATGATACACGGGGAGATTGACGATACCAAAGTGTCGGTGAGGATCGCGTGAGGAGTGTACCATGATTGTGTCGTCTTTCATATAACCTCCGTTTTATTTTAGATCTTATGGTCTTCCATTTGTTCCCAGTGAAATTCCACGCCGTGTCCCGGACGATTCGGAGCGGTTGCGTCTCCATTTTTGATTTGAAGCGGATGTGCGATAAATCGTTCGAGTCCGAATCCGTGGGCCTCCAAATAAGAAGCATTTGGGACAGCGGACAGAAGATGCACATGCAAATCATGCACTCCGTGAGAAGTTACGGGCAGGTTGTTTGCGTATGCCAATTTGGCAACTCTCATCCAGCCGGTAATGCCACCGATATTCGAAACATCCGGTTCGGGAAATAAAATGTCTCCATATTCGATCATGGATTGAAACTCATAGATCGTGTGAAGATTCTCCCCGGTGGCGAGAGGGAGTCCCCCTTCCTTGGCGATGCGCGCATGCCCTTTGATATCATCCGGAATCGTTGGTTCTTCAAGCCAGTAGATGTCATATGGTTGAAGCGCTCGTGCTGCCCGAATAGCAGTATCAACCGGCCAACGCATATTGGCATCCACCATTAACGTTATATCGGGGCCGATAAATTCTCTCATGGCTTTAACACGTCCAATATCTTCTTTTAAATTATCCCTTCCCACCTTCATTTTGATGGCCAAAAATCCCTTGTTAAGGTTTTCGCGTGTTTGTTCCTGGAGTTCCTCAATCGAAAATTGGAGATCGATACCACCGGCATACGCTTTAACCCGGTTGGAGTGTCCCCCCAGCAAACGCCACAGAGGTTCGTTTTCGTTTTTTCCTTTCAGGTCCCATAACGCAATATCCACGGCAGAAATGGCAAACACAGCGATTCCGCCCCGGCCAACATAGTGAAGCGTCCACCACATTTTTTCCCAAATATCTTCGATGCATCTTGGATCCTTCCCTAACAGGAGCGGCGTCAGATCCTGCATGACAAGGGAGTGGATCGCAGCGCCTCCGGCACCGACGGTATACGTATACCCGACACCTTCTATACCGGTATCCGTAGTTATTTTGACGGTTACAAGTTCAAAATGAGAAATCTCACCATGGGTGGAATCCGATAAAACGGTGGGTAACGGAATACGGTAATGGCCAGTATGAATGGTTTTTATTTGCATAGATGTTTCCTTTCTCGTAAAAAAACGACGGTATCGTGTTCGACAGGTGTCCTTAATAACACGTGGGGTAACCTTACAATAATTTTACGATACATTTCAACTTTAACGTTACCCTGCGATCAAGGGAGGTGTAAGTATTGTTCAACGCATCGATCTGTGATAGGAGCGTTGTTGTAACTGGAAAAATGGCGCATGCAAGACGCTTCGTTCAACCACGCCATTACGATTACGCTGTCCATCTGGTTATTTTTGATAATTTTAAATCATTCTTATAACCTAAAACATTATAAACAGCTACAGAAGAAAGGAGGTCATAACGATGAGAGCGCTGGCAAAAGACGTTTCTTACGATATTCATCGGGTATTCGATTTTCGAACAGTGGGGATGTCTTCACCAAACCGGATTGTATTCGGGTGTGGGGCCATCAAACAACTTGGTGAGGAGGCTGCGAAATTAGCAAAAGGTAAAGCGTTAATTGTTAGTGACGAGGTGCTCGAAAAACTGGAGACAGTGGAACAGATCAAAGGAAATCTGGAATCTGCCGGATTTGAGGTTGTCACTTTTGCAAAGGTAGAACCAGAGCCGCATATCGAGACAGCGGAAGCGTTGTTTGAACAGCATGTGGGTCAAGGATTTTCACTTCTGGTGGGTGTCGGTGGCG
The DNA here is from genome assembly GCA_024644775.1 of Deltaproteobacteria bacterium. The sequence continues at coordinate 4,412 of JAHEHB010000317.1, read as the reverse complement.
GCAGTGTCATGGACATGAGCAAACTCGCTGCTCAATGTATTGCGAATAACCATCCTCCACGGAAAATCATCGACGGAGAAGTGGTACCCTCATCGCGGGGGCTCCCGTTAATTCTGGCGCCGACAACATCCGGCACCGGCAGCGAGGTGAGTCCCATTTTTGTGGTGACGGTCGGTAAGGACAAACATTTTTTGAATAACCCTTATTATTTTTCGGATATTTCCATCGTTGATCCAGTCTTGACCATCAGCATGCCGTCGAATGTTACAGCCTCGACAGGTCTCGATGCGTTGTCACATGCCATTGAAGGCATGATGAATAAAAACGCGAGTCCGTTGAGCGATGTCTTTTGCTTGGGAGGCATCGAACTTGCCGGTGCCTATTTGAGAAGGGCCGTTGCCAATGGCGAGGATCTGGAAGCACGATACCACATGTCGATGGCATCAACCATCAGCATGATGGGGATGGCGATGGCCGGTGCAACCTATGCCCACAGTGTCGCCTATATCATTTCCAAGTATAAACCGACGGCGCACGGACTCGGTTGTGCGCTCGGACTTCCGTACATAATGGCATACAACGTGCCAGTCATAAGCGCAAAGCTGGCAAGGATTGCAGCGGCACTCGGCGAGGCGACCGAGAACCTGTCCGAACTCGACGCAGCAAAAGTAGCGGCACAATCCATCTATTGCCTTATGGCTGAGGTTGGATTACCGATATCGCTAAAAGAGTATGGCGGCATTTCAGAAAATGATCTCGAAGAGGCGGCTGATTCAATGCTCAAGCTTTATGCGCGTCCCCTGAATCCGCGACCGATGGGACGAGAAGAAGCGATTGCATTTTGGCAAAACATGTATGAAGGCACCCTTGCTTCGTGATAGTCAATCGTGCAAAACGGAAAAACAAACGGGGTCCGGCATTCGGTGAAACTGGACCCCGTTTGTTTACTAATCCTGCATTTTTAAATAAACACCATCAAATTAGATTCCTATTTCCGGATTTCCACGTTGTTTTTGGCTTCGAGTTCCTGAACAAGGCCGCCATGATCATTGTCACCTTTGCCTTTTGAAACCAAAGCATCCACATAACCTTTTACCATATCGGTGACCGGCAGGTTAAGGCCTAATGTTGATGCCGCCTCCAGTGCGTTTTTAAGATCTTTCTGGTGCAAGTTAAGCTTGAATCCTGCCTTGAAATTTCGCTCTGTAACCATGGGGATCTTTGCATTGAGTACGTTGGAACCTGCGAGACCCCCTTTGATCGCATCGAATACCTTTATGGGATCGCATCCGGCTTTACATGCCAGCAAAAACGCTTCCCCCATGGCCTGGATGTGGACTCCCACTAGGATCTGATTGGTCAATTTAGTGGTCTGTCCGGCACCGGTATCTCCGACAAGCACCGCGCTTTTGCCGAGAATTTCAAAAATGGGTTTTATTTCATTGAACAAATCCTCAGGCCCCCCCACCATGATGGCAAGCTCACCTTTTATAGCCCCTGGTTCACCACCACTGACTGGTGCATCGAGTACCCTTGCGCCCTTTTCTTTTAACGCTGCAACGATTTTTTGGGTCACCGTGGGAGAAATGCTGCTCATATCGATGAGCATCGTTTCGGATGTGGCGGCCTCAAGAATTCCGTTCTCTCCCATGACCACCTTCTCCACATCCGGCCCATCCGGCAGCATGGTAATGATTTTCTTGACCTGTGAGGTCACGTCAGCCGGTGTTTTTGCGGCGGTGGCTCCCATGCCCACTATCTCTTCAATCGGAGCGGGGTTTACATCGAGTACCACCAGGCTGTAACCAGCGTCGATTAAATTTTTTGCCATTGGTTTGCCCATGATTCCTAAACCGATAAATCCTAGTGTCTCAGCCATGATTTTTTCTCCTTTTTAATTGAAATCTGTTTAGTATTGTACTCCGGCACGATAACCGAAAAAAATGGTGTGATTTTTAATCCTCCAGATAATAAATATGTTTTTGCAGATTAATCAACCCCCAATTGCACGACTCTTTGTATTTTTAGCTAAAAAGTTTTCAAGGTTCGGTGATGCTGAGAGCCGAACCCTTATTCCATAGATATCTACGGTGAGTTTCGAGAAATTGAGTAACTATTTTCCCGTAAAAATCGCATGCTGTCTTCCTTTGATCATGCGAAACCTTACGTAATTTTTTTAAGGCTTATGGAATCCCAAGGGAGCCTATAATAGAATAGGTGCAACGGATCAAGACAAGATGCTGCTGTAGACATCATTTTAACGGCTTGACAATCCGGTATCCGAACTCTATGATCCCGGCGATTTCAAATCCTTTCGATTTGAAACACCTTAACCGCAACTCGAGATTTGTCTTTCGTGAAAGAGACCAATGAACGATTAACGATACAGGCGGGTCTTTTAGCCTTATTCGCCGCGATGCTTTGGGGGGGCATGAATGTCTCGGTCAAAATCGCGTTGACCGGCGTTCCTCCCTTTGCCCTTGCCGGCATTCGATTTATTATCGGTTCTCTGGTTGTCTTGCTCTGGACAGTTTCGATCGGAGTCCCTCTGCGACTTGAGGAGAAGGAACGGCGAGGTCTCGTTCAATTGGCCGTTTTATTTGCCGTCCAGATTTGTTTTCTTTATGTTGGTACCCATTTCACACTGGCAAGCCGTGCAACCATTTTAAACTCCATACACCCTTTCTTTACGGCACTCTTTGCTCATTTAATGCTGACCGGTGATCGGCTCAGCCGAATTAAAATGATCGGAATCGCCCTGTCATTTTCAGGAGTGATCTTAATATTCGGGGAAAGCCTTGCCTTAAAAGACCTTAGCTACCTTTCCGGCGATCTTTTGGTCCTGACCAGCGGTCTTCTTCTCGGTTTTCGACTTGTCTATATCAAGCGGTTGATTCAAGGAATGCATCCTGGTAAACTTCTACTATGGCAGGGGGTCTTTAGTATACCCATCTTTTTTCTTTTAAGCTATTTTTTTGAAAGGGATTTTCACTATCGGATAACTTTGGCGGTTATCGGCGGCATCCTTTATCAAGGGCTGGTGGTCGCCGGATTCTGCTTTATTCTTTGGACGGTTTTATTGGGCCGGCATATGGCCAGTCGACTTGGCGTGTTCCATTTTGTTACACCCATAGTCGGTGTTGTTTTTAGCAACCTGTTACTCGGTGAGGGAATTTCACTGTGGATTGTCGCGAGCATGCTGCTGGTCGGCGCAGGAATCCCCATTGTTAATTCCGAAAGTTGATTCATTATTCTTTAATACGCAAAAACGAGGAGGTATCACAATGAAACGAAACAGCGTGGCTTTTTGGTTTATCAGTTTGATTTTTTTCATGATTTTTGGATTTGTAACGGCTCAAGCAGGCCCACCGGTAAACAAAGACTCTGTTGAGCCGGGTTCCAACGTCGCCAGAAAAGGAGCTCCGTTATCACTTTTGGGTACTCCGGTAACTGTGGGAAAGCCGTTACCCTCATCTCTTTTAGTGGATGCCGCGACGATGAAGGGTATCGATGTGTCCAGGGAGAAAGGATCGGTTCTTCTTCTAAGTATCGTCCCCTCTATCGATACAGCCGTTTGTGAGGCCCAAACGCACTATCTGGGGGAAGAGGGGGATCGGTTGCCGGCATCAATTCGTCGTATCACTGTCAGCCGTGATACACCGTTTGCACAGAAACGATTTGCCAAGGAAGCCAAGCTTGAGGACGTGCAGTATCTGTCCGATTATAGGGAAGGTGAATTTGGCCGTTCCTCCGGTCTCCTCATCGATGAATTAAGACTTTTGGCCCGCTCGGTCATTTTAATCGATAAGAAGGGAATTGTCCGATATATCCAAGTCGTCCCGGAAATCACCAACCTGCCGGATATGGAGGCTGCATTCGAGAAAGCAATTTTGCTGGATCAGGAAAATTAACGAACAAGGGGCTATGCCCCAATTGGAATGTTGGAAAATTGGAATGATGGAATGATGGGTAAGAAGGAATTCTATCCATTTAAAAATGATTTCTACCGCTCTTATCACGCACCATTCCACCATTCCATGCTGCACCGCAAGAAACGATTTCAGAAAAAACATAATATCGATTGTTTGTCGAATTTCCGAAACGTTTAGAGATAAATCCGCAACTCAATCCTGCGACTTTTTGGGAGACGTCACTCTAAATGGAGGGTGATCGTGTCGAACCGACTTTCTCGGAATATTCTGGCGTTCACTGAGATTCCGTTTTGGAGGGCGTCTTTCATTGATATCACATCTTCGATTTTTTGATCTTCAATTTCAATAAATATATCCCCAATTTTGATGCCGTCCTTTTCGGCACGGCTTCCTTTGCGAACTTCAGAGACGAATACCCCTTTTGTAGAGTCGTATGAAAAATATTGGGCGAGTGAAGGCGTAAGATCCTGAAGGGTTAGC